>CAZMCL010000045.1:0-9482 GCA_964564375.1 uncultured Methanoregula sp.
TTTACCGATGAGTCAACTGGTGACATTGACTCTTGGTCGTGGGACTTTGGCGATAGCTCATCCTCCACCAGCCAGAACCCGTCCCACACCTACACGGTTGCGGGTAAGTATCCCGTGACCCTGACGGCATCCAATGATTTTGGGGCTTCAACGGCAACAGAACCCGCATATATCACGGTCGGGGCATTCGTCCCGGGTTTTACTGCTTCCTATTATACAGGCCAGACCTGGACTGCGCTTGCCGGGACCCGGATCGAAAACCAGATCCATTTCACTGACCAGTCCGGTTCGACCTGGCCCACGGATATAGTCGGCCGGCAGGAAGACTTCAGTGTCACGTGGGACGGTTACCTAAACGTACCTGTTGAAACGGATTATTCATTCCGGCTGACCTCCGATGACGGTTCGTGGCTCTGGGTGGATGAAGTGCAGTTGATCGACAACAGCGGACTGCACGGTTCCACTGCAGTAACACAGACCACCCATCTCACGGCCGGGTATCATCACATCGTTGTGAAGATGTACGAAAACACCGGCGCAGCAGTTGCGTACCTCGATTACGCGATCCCGCCATCGGCAACCTACAACCCGGTCACGGGTGTCTGGCACGTGCCGTAACGGCTCTGAAACGGGACAAAAAGTATTTTCGGGAGTCCCATTCACCGTTGAAAAACCGCATGCATATATACTCCAGAAGGAAAAAGGTAGATTAATCTCTCTATGCCCCACGACCGCGCCCTGTCCGAAGTCGTCTCCATCATCCTCATCGGCGCCCTCGTTATCATCCTTGCTCTTGTCACCATCTCCATGATTTTCGGGAACCTCACGTTCCAGCAGAAATCAGCGCTCATTGTTGCTGACATGAAAAACGAGACGATAGCGAACAAGAACACGTTCGTCTTCTTTCACCGGGCCGGCGATGAAGTGTACCTGAACGCTTCGCTGTCAGGTTTCCACGAGATGGCAATCTATATCGATAACCGTACTGCCAGTAAACGGGTCGAGCCGGTGCTCGGCGTCAATACGATCAAACCGGGAACCACGCTGTACATCTACTACAACGCCTCCAAGAATATCTACCGGGTGACCACGAGCCCGGCCATACTTGCGACCAACGAGGCGCAGCCGATCACCGACTGTCCCGTGCGGGTCCGGCTCGTGGACGAGACCGCCCACCTCCTCATCACTACCTGGAACTGGACCTGTACCCCGCTGCCACTGACAGGGCCGGCACCCACCATCACCAGCAGGATCCCTTCAAGCGGCAACCGTGGCTGGCCGGTCACGGTCACTATACGGGGTACAAATTTCCTGCCCGGTGCAACCGCGAAACTCAACCGGACGGACGGGATACCGCCTGAGATTGCCGCCACATCCTGTTCAGTGGACAGTTCAACGATGATGAACTGCACGTTCTCCCTTCCCAGCAACCCGCTTGCACCCCTCTCCCAGCGGTATAATCTTGTTGTCATCAACCCTGACGGAAAGCGTGCGATGCGGACAAATTACTTCCGGGTATACAGCCGCGTTCCAACTATCTCGAGCAGCACGCCCTCGAGCAGCCGGCAGGCAACTACGGTCGCCATCACTCGCCTTCGCGGTAATTACTTCCAGCCTGGTGCAACGGTTATCTACTGGCAGGGTGCAACCATCATCCCCCTAACCGGGGTTACGGTCGTGAATGTCACGAGCATCACCGGCACCCTTACGATTCCATCCAATGCCCCTATCGGGTACTACAATGTCACCGTGTACAACATCGACAACCGGAACGTGACCCGGGCGAGCAGGTTCCGGGTGCTGAGTAATGCCCCGACCGTGACCCGCATCACCAACCGGACCGGCTACCGGGGCTGGACGGTCATCGAGAACATCACCGGCACGAATTTTGTTGACGGGGCAACGGCCCGCTTTAACGGCACCGGCCTTGCAGATGTTGCGGCAGACTCCTGCACGTACGTCTCATCCACCAGCCTGTACTGTACTTTCAACCTCCTGGAGAAGGATGCCAGCCCCACGTACGGGTACAACATTGTTGTCACCAACCCTGACGGCAAAGAAGGCATGCGGGCGAGCTATTTCACGCTCTCAAGCCCGTCTCCGACCATCTCGGGCAGCACACCGTCAAGCGGGGTTGCCGGCACCTCCGTCCCGATCACGAACCTGCGTGGCAACTACTTCCAGCCCGGAGCTGTTGTTACGTACTGGCACGGTAACCCGTTGGCCCCCGATATTTCAATCACTCTTGGATCTGTTGACGTGCCTGTAAGGACACAGGTTACCGGATCTCTCAGTATCCCGGCAGGTGCGCCAACAGGGTATTACAACATCACCGTTGAGAATACGGACGGCAAGAGCGTGACCCGCAGGAACAGGTTCCGGGTCTGGGGAGTGCCAGCACCAACAATATCTGCTATCGATCCCGGCACCGGTGGCCGTGGCGCTGGTGTACCGGTTATCGTGACCGGGACAAACATCCGGGCCGGCGCCCGGATCCGTCTCTATGACGGAAACACGAGGATATACACCGCCCCGCTCGGCACGGTTACACCGCCCGACACGATCGCCACAACATTCAACGTGCCACTCACCGTTCTCCCGGGAACCATGAATGTCCGGGTCACAAATCCCGACGGGCAGTACGCCATCCTGACTGGCGGGTATGTGCTCACTTAGCGGGCAAAATTTCTATAAAAAAAGGATGACCGGGATTACTCTTCCCGGTCCAATTCTTCCGGCATCTCAACCCGGGTATTCCGGCTTACGAGCAGGTTGTAGGCATTGTGCGCCTTGTTGTACCGTACGAGCACACTCTCCAGTCTGAGGATGGTCCCGTACGGTGCGGTCTTCAGCAGCTCGTTTTCGGGTGTAACGTGATACGCGGGCAGCACCGCAAAGACCAGTTTGTCCGCGGTGCCGTCGCAGAGCCGGAACATCAGGTTCTTTGCATCACCAAGGTTATCAGACATTTTTGCGGCAATGAAATTGACCCGTTTGTCGACATGGCGGTGGACCTGCGACACCCGCAGGACACGGGATTTGGCCGGCACCCGGTAGTTGTGCCGGGTCTTAGTGTCTTTCCTGAGCACCACGTAACTGTACTTGATATCGATGTTGATGTACCGGAACGGCTCGTCGCATTCCGAGAGCCTCCCCATCATCCGGGTTGGCTGGATATTCCGGTTCGTGGCAAAGCTCCAGCACCGGTCCGGTGTGCAGTTCGTGTCCCAGATGAATGAACATGGGCTGTGGATGGTAAGTCCCCGCTTCTTCAGCGCAAGTGAGAGGAGGCGCAGGGAGGTGGATGTAGTCTCCTCAGCGGGCTCTACAATCAGGATCGAACCGTCCGGTGCGAGTCTTCCTGCGAGTTTCATCACAAGGTCAGCCCGCTGGTCCATGGATATACCGGAGAGTTCGTTAAGGACATTGGAGAAGATCATCAGGTCGACCTGTTGTGGGATCTTTGCCGGGTCAAGACTCAGGATGTCTGCCTTGATCGGGGGTTTGATGCTCGCATTCTCACCTTTCTTCGTGCACTGGTCCCGGAGGTACATGAACGCCTCGATGTGCTCCTCCGAGCGCTCTATGGAATATACATCAGCTTTTGCCGTCTCAAGCCGGGACCAGAAATCGGCTATCGCGAGCGGGACAACGCCCGGGCCGGTGCCGGCATCGAGGATGGTCATGCGTTTTTTCAACAGCCCGTCGCGGGCGAGCATGGCAAGGATGTGCTCGGCCTGGATGAAGTATACCGGGAAGTGGTACGCGAGATACCCGAGCACGCTGTAGGCTTTGGTGTACTGGAGCGAACGCAGGTGGGTTGGCTTCCAGTAATCCGTTTTCTGGAAGACGATTGCTTTCCTCAGCCGGTCGAGCATGACCGGATCGGTCAGTTCCTTGCCGGTCTTTTTTACAATGTACTGCTCGATGGCTGTTTCCAGTTCCGGGGGCAGGCGCCGGCTCGCAAAGAACGAATCCTGCCGCCCGGTTTCTTCTAAGTTTATTGCCAGCGATTCCTCCGCGGTCATCCGCGAGATGGTATAATCGTTACCGGTTTTTTTTGCAACAAGCCCAAGGATCGGAAGAGACGGCCCGATTGTGGTGAAGAGCTGGTCGATGGCGAGCGCTTCGTCAGGGTTCGGGATAATCTCCGATAGAAGGAAGACCGGTTTTGTCTTTGCAAATTTTTTGAGCGTGGAGAGGAGATCGTTTCTGGCCATAGCCTGCCGGATACTTGGCGGGATGCGATATTACATCTTTGCAACTGGGGGGTGGAAATATGAGCGCATACCGGGAACTCATATCCTGCAACTCTCCCTCTCCGAAATGATCCTGATCCCCAAAACAGGCCTTCCTTTCGATCGGCCATGCTGTACCACAGGTTTTCATGAGTTTCGCCCCCCAAAAGCGTACATTAGCGTTTTAGGAGGGCACTTAAAACGCTCCGTTTGCTGTAAATCCTGCGTATAGCGCGATTTTGGAAAAAGTGTGTAAAACTGCACGGTTTTTTGCATAAATTCCGGAAACGGGTCTCCCGGAATGCCAATCCGGGGCTGTAAAATGCCCGGATTTGGGGTGCCGGGATGAAGTCCCGGAGGGGGTATCTTATGGGAACAAAACCAGGGTTCCGGCAGGGTCCTGCCCCGCTATTATCTCCTCATGACATTTTCACCGCCCGCCCGGCAGGCTAATAACCCGGCCCGGCAATAAACAGGATCGATCAACTATGTGCGGCCGGTACTCGCTCATCTGCATTGACGATCTCGGTAACCGCTTCCGGGTCCACAACCCGATGATCGGCGCCCGATCGAAGTTCAATGTGGCGCCGGCAAGCGAGATGCCGGTCATTGTCCGGAAAGAAAAAGACGAGCTCGCCCTGATGCGCTGGGGGCTTGTGCCGCACTGGACAAAGGATCTGAAAGGTGCACCAAAACCGATCAATGCCCGGGCCGAGAGCCTCCTGGAAAAACCAATGTTTTCCCCGCTCTTAAAATCCGGCCGCTGCCTCGTCCCCGCGTCCGGGTTTTACGAATGGAAGAGGGAGTGGAAACATAAAGTCCCGTTCTACTTCAGCCTGCCGGAAAGTCCGCTCTTCGCTTTTGCCGGGCTCTTTGATACATGGACGGCCCCTGATGGGACGACTCTCCCGACATACACAATCATCACCTGCGATGCAAACCCCCTTCTTGCAGAAGTCCATGACCGGATGCCGGTGATTCTTTCCCGGGAAAACGAGGAGTGCTGGCTCTCCCCCGCCCCGCTTGCCCCGCAGGACCTCGCCCGGATCCTTGAGCCGTACCCTTCAGCCGCGATGGCAAAGGTTGCAGTCTCCGATCTCGTGAACAGCCCGGCCGTGGATGACGAGCGATTGGTACAACCGCTGGTTTCATCTTTGGGCAGGCAGACACTCCTGACGGAATAATATCATGCTCGACCACTGCCCGGGTGCCGCGAACCTGCGTACCCCCACGCTTGCCATCAAAAAATGCCCGCAATGCGGTGAGGAAGTGGAACTTTTCTCAAACGACACCTCCGTCAGGTGCAGCAACTGCGGTTTTGAGGTGTTCAACGATACCATCTCCTGCGCCCGGTGGTGCAAATATGCAAAGGAGTGCGTGGGGGAGGAGACGTACGATAAGATCATGGCGCAGGTACGAACACAGGAAAAGAGAAAATTATAAGAGAGAATTCCCGTTTCTTTCCTTGGTTTTTCCTTTCGTGTTTTCCGGACACGATGAGGGTGACTTCTGTTCTCCCGTATCCCCCTCCACATCTATCGGTTCAGATTTCCGGCGTCTCTCTTTTGTCCCCGGCTCCCCTTTCCATGCTGCCGACCAGCACAAGGACTGCGGGCATGACGATGATTGCCCCGACAAGGGCAAAGAAGACCGAGATGACGGTGACCGTCCCGAAGTTACTGATGATCCCAAATGCGGAGGCGGTCAGTGCGGCAAACCCGAAGACCGTTGTCATACCCGAGACCGTGATTGCCGTTCCGATCTTCTGGATACTGAACTGGACCGCTTCAAGGAGACCGAGCCCGTTTGCCCGCTCTTCGTAATACCGCTCCATGATCAGGATCGTGTACTCCGATGCCACCCCCACCGACATCGATCCAAGTGTAGCGGTGAGCGGGGTGTAATCGATGGCAAGCATGTACATGATGAGCCCGTTCCAGCCCACGATCAGGATGATGGGGACGAGCGGGGTTACGGCCTTTGCCAGTTTCCGGTAGATGATAAAAAGGAAGATGAAGATCATCCCAAAGCCAAGGATCGTCATCTGCGTCTTGCCCTGCCGGATCTCCCGGATCAGGTTCGTGAACATCTCACCCATACCGGTAAATTGTGCGCGGATGCCCGGTGGAGGCTCTTTCCATTCCAGGTCTTTTTCCATGTTCCCGATCATCGACATCGCGATATCGTTAGGCATGGCAATGGAGGTGAACTCGATCACCGCTTCGGTATTCCAGCTCACGTACCGGTCACGGGTCTCCTGCGGGATCTTCTCCATGACCGCGTCGACCTCCGGGCCTGATACCGGCAGGACGCCATCGTTGTACTGTATAAGATAGTCTGCAATGCTTGTTGATCCGGTGATCTTGCTGTTGTGCGTCTCCTCGTACTGCTGGAACTCGTACATCCATTTGACGGAATCCGGGGAGAGGATGTCGCTCCCGCGTATATAGATGGGGATACTCGAGGTCTCTCCCATCGTGCGCTTGACCTTGTCCAGGTTCACCTTGGCCGGCATATCGGCCGGAACAAAAGTCTTCTCGTCCGTGTTCACGATGATCTCGGAATCCATCTGGAACCCGATGACGGCAAGGAGGACGCAGACGATCAGGACCGGGATGGCATTTTTTGCCACGACTTTCACGACCCTGCCGACGAACTGGTTGTACCGTTCTACATTCGATGGCCCGGCATCGGGTTTTTTCGTTGCCGGGTCATCGTTTGGGCGGTACTGTACCAGGATGCCAAATACCGGCACGACAACAATCGCTGCAAGGTAGCAGCAGGTGATCCCGATCACGCAGGTGATGCCAAAACTGCGGATCATCGGGAGCGGGGAGATGGAGAGCGCGATGAATCCGAGGGCCGTGGCGAGCATTGCGCAGAGGACGGACGGCCCTGTCTTTGTGATGGTTGTGGTAGCGGCGTCTGCTATGGATGATTTCCGGACTTCCTCATCGAACCGGGAATGGAACTGGATCGCGTAATCGATCCCGATGCCGATCATGACCGGGAATGCACCGATTGTCATCATCGTGATCTCCATACCTGAAAATCCGATGATCCCAAAAGTGAAGATGAGGCCGGTCCCTACTATGAAGACCGCGAGGAGGCGGTACTTGACGTGTCCGAAGAGCAGGCCAACGGCTATCAGCATGAGGATCATGGCGACCATGATCAGCGTTCCCATGGACGTGCTCATTGCGGCAGACATCTCTTTTGAGAATGCCTGGTCGCCGGTTACAACAACGCTTACGCCGGCCGGGGGGTTGGAGAGGCTCACGCGTTTCTCGACATTCTCGACCAGCGGGAATGCCTGTGCCTCCTCAAGCCCCTGGTCCAGCGTGATGGCCAAAATCGTCATCGTCCGTGACGGCAGGTACCGGGCGAGGAGCTCGGGTGGCACCTTTGCCTCGATTTCTGCAATTTCCGCACTGCTTGCGGGGAGCACACCGCCGTTACGCTCCTTCACCATGTCGGTGATGCCCGACGTTCCCGTGATATAGAGCTCCTGCGAAATATCGTCCTGCAGGCGGTCGATATAGGCGAGCACCTCCGGGTTCATGACGTTGTCAGACTCGATGAGGAGAAGCAGGCTGTCGGACTGGAAGGTTCTGGTATATTTGTCAAGGAGCATCCCGCGCTGCGTGTCCTTGTCGACATACGTATCTGTCCCCGTTGCCATCGTGATGAGTGTCATCCCGTACAGGGATGCGAGCAGCAGCAGGCAGAAGAGTACCGCCAACTCTCCCGGGCGTGTGATGATTAGGGAAGCGAGCGCCTCGTACGGGGATTTCATGCGGGGTCCTTAGGGAATATACAGGAGTTGAATTTAATTCGTGATATTTCAGGTTGCCGGCAGAACTAAAAAAACCTTCCAGCGCCGCTGCCCGGTTTATGAATTGCACAATAAAGAGCGCAGTAATCGTGCAGGCCGGAGGCCGCGGTCGGTATGCGGAGCAAAAATGTGTGTTCAGAGCGCGAGCATCCGCTCGATTGCGCCCCGGGCCCGGGCTGCCACATCGTCCGGCACGGTAACGCGGGGTGTCAGGGTTACAAGGGAGTCGCGGACCATTGCAAGGCTCGTCTTCTTCATGTCGTGGCAGACTGCTGTCCGGGCAAGGGGGTAGCAGTGTTTACCGGGGCAGTCTTTTTTAAGCCGGTGCATAATTCCGATTTCGGTTCCGATTATGAACTCCTGTGCTTTGGATGAGCAGACCTCGTTAATCATTCCGGATGTGCTTGCGGCATGATCTGCAAGGTCGATTACTTCCGGCCGGCACTCAGGGTGCACCAGCACGATCGCATCCGGGTGGGCCTCCTTTGCCTCTTTTACCTGCGCCGGAGTGATCTGGTCGTGCACGTAACAGAACCCGTCCCACGGTATGATGGTCTTTTTTGAAAACCGCTGGCAGTACCGGCCAAGGTTCCTGTCCGGGACAAAGATGATTGTATCCTGCTCGACAGCATTGACGACTTTTACGGCGTTTGAGGAAGTGCAGCAGATGTCACTTTCAGCTTTTACGTCTGCTGTAGAGTTCACGTAGCAGACCACGGCAGCATCCGGGTGCTCCGTTTTTTTCCGTATAAGGTCTTCTGCCGTGATCATATCCGCCATCGGGCAGCCTGCATCCCCTGCCGGGAGCAGCACGGTCTTATCAGGAGAGAGGATCGCCGCTGTTTCGGCCATGAAGTTCACGCCGCAGAAGACGATGACATCTCCCTCCCTGCCGGCTGCCGCACGGGCAAGTTCGAGTGAGTCGCCGCAGATATCGGCGATATCCTGGATCTCCGCGGGCTGGTAGTTATGTACCAGGAGGATCGCGTTGCGCTCCGCTTTCAGGCGCAGGATTTCCTGCTGAATCTCTTCACGGTTGGGCATCGTCTCCATAATCCTGTATCTTTTTCAGCGTGGGTTTTTATTAAATGTGGGTATGAAATGGGTGTTTTAAAAAAAATGCTCTTCTGTTTATGAGGGGGAGTATAATGGGGCTGATGACTACAAACCCACAGAAAGGACAGATGCCGCCGCAGTCGGAATCTCCCTTCACCGCAGACATTGGTTATCCCATGCCGTGTATAGTTGAAGAATCTCGTGGGATCTTTCTCCAGTCAACCATCTCCTTTGAAATGATTATATCCCGGTAGTTATCCCCGCGATAAAATGTTGGATAATTTAATCGTAAAATTTTCCCGCATGAAATCGTGAGGAGATTAAGGAAAATGTTTGTTATTTATTTTTCCCGT
>CAZMCL010000046.1:0-9341 GCA_964564375.1 uncultured Methanoregula sp.
AGACCTGCGAGCATCTCGGCCGAAGCGATGTCGCGCTGGTAGGCATCGTATTTCTGGTCGCGCAGGTGCCCCACACGGGACTCATCCTTGTCAATGACCACCACGCGCTCGTTCTCTTTGGCGAGTTCTGATATGATGTTGTATCCGTTTGTCCCGCACCCGAAAATGGCGTGTTTTGCCGGGCCATATGATGCAAACGGGGCTTCCTGCGGCATATACAGATGATGTCGCCCTCCACGGTAATAAGGAATTCCAACCGGCGTACTCCAAAACCTTTATTCGCAATCATAAACCACATTATTAGGCCTAACAAAGCGGGTCTGTAGCTTAGTTCGGCATAGCGGCGGACTCTTAATCCGCAGGTCAAGGGTTCAAATCCCTTCAGGCCCGTTCTTTTCATGAATGTTTCTTAAATCCGGTTTTATCCGCATTACCCGCTACTTCCCCCAATGTTCCATAAACATCTCCGGGACGGAAACCTATAACACCAGCAAGTCATGAGTCTGGTACGATCAATTATGGCGGACATCGGTGAAACGATCCGGGACCATTTTGCAATATTTTTCCTCGCGGCAGCCCTGCTCGGTGCGGCCGCTGACATCATCGTGTTCGGAACTGCGGTTCCTGAAGCGGTGCTTGTATGGATCCTGCTGGTCAATATCGGATTGCAGGGCATCCTTGCCGGGTTCATGCACTGGTACGGGCCGACGGCAAAAAAGACCGCGGAGAAGATCGGGTGGGCTGGGGGAAGCCCGTTCCAGAAAGAGGTTGCCGCAGCAGATGCGGCGTTTGGCGTGCTGGGCATCCTTTCCTTTTTCATCCGGGACAATTTCCTTGTCGCAACCGTCATCGGCGCATCGGTCATGCTCTTTATGATGGGCATCGGCCATGTGCTCGACCTGAAAAAGAACCGGAACATTTCGCCATACAATGCCGGCTCGGTCGTATGGTTTGACCTTATGATCCCGGTAGCCATGATCGTGCTGCTCGTGGTGTGGAAGGCGGGATACTGAGTTTTTACTCTGGTGAGATCATTGGAGATATATCGTACGCTCCCGGGGGCTTCGCCCCCGCCGTTGTGGTGCCCCAGTTTGGGATAACGACGTATTACCTGTTCGGTGAACTCTTCAGGTCACTTTAACACCCTTTTTCGTCACCATCACACTGCACCCCGTCCCCAGTGGGAGATAAAGTGGTGCAAGAAGGGGGGCATTATCTCGAGAGAGCGCGGATTTCTGCAGCGCAATTTTTTTTGTCCCGCACAAATTTTCGCAACCGTTATCATCCCTCCCGTGGCAACTACCGATGATCCACTATGCCTCTCGGTAAAGCAGTATTTCCCATCATCATCCTCTGCATCGCTGCAATCCTTGTGATCGCTGCCGGCTGCACCGGAACAGCCCCGCAGCAGATTCCAACCCCCGCCATCACCCCAGCTCCAACACAGGGCTGCGACTGCCCGGCACTTGTGTTCACAGATTCCGAGTTTGCGTTCGAACTGGAACGGACGCTTGCCGCCACATATGCCGGTGAGGCTGACATCGGCGAGTGCCTTGCCACCGCTTCCAGAATTAAAGAGGGGGATTTTGAGAGCTGGTACAGCGAGTGGAAGAAGACCGCGGACTATTTCCGGGCCTCGGGGGATGAGAGCCTTGCGGCGGGCCATACCGTAACCGCACGGGAGGCTTATTACCGTGCCGCAACCTACTACCGCACCGCAGAGTTTTTCCTGCACGGGAACCCGTCCGATCCCCGCATCGTGGAGACGTGGGGGAAGAGCCGGGATGCATTCCGCGATGCTCTCACGCTCGACACCGTGTCCTACGAGATCGTTGCGATACCGTACGAGAACACCACGCTGCCCGGCTATTTCTACAAGGTCGACAATTCCGGAAAAGCCCGCCCGCTCCTGATCGTCCAGACCGGGTTCGACGGGTGCCAGGAAGAACTTCACCCGTACGCGATGGATGGAGTGGAACGCGGCTACAATGTCCTGACTTTTGAGGGTCCCGGGCAGGGTGAAGTTATCCGTGTCCAGCACCTCCCGTTCCGGGCCGACTGGGAGAATGTGATAACACCGGTCGTAGACTATGCGGTGAGCCGATCCGATGTCGACAGCGACCGTATCGCGCTCTGGGGGATCTCGCTTGGCGGCTACCTTGCCCCGCGGGGTGCCGCGTACGAACTCCGGATTTCGGCCCTCATCGCGGACCCCGGCACGTACGATGAGGGGGCAAACCTCCTGCATATCATGCAGAAGTCCGGCGGGCCGGTTGCAAACATGACAGAGGAGGAACTGCAGGTATGGCTGCAGACTGATCCGGCCCCGTTCAACGATATGATGGGGCAGGGGATGGCAGAGGACACCGGTACCCGCTGGATGACCGGGCACGGGATGTATGTTTTCAACGCGAGTTCGCCGGCACTCTTCTGGGCGAAATGGATGGACATGACCATGGTTGGTTCCGCGGAAAAGAACCGCTGCCCAACGCTGGTGACTGCCGGCGCAACCGATCGTTTTGACCCGGGCACGTTGCAGGCACAGGCACTCTACGATCACCTCACCTGCGACAAGGAACTGATGGTGTACTCCAATGAATATGGCGCCGGCACCCATTGCCAGCTCGGGACGTTTGCCCAGTCGTTTGCCGGCAAGTTCGACTGGCTCGATGAGAAGATGGGGATGACCCGGTAATTTTTGCCCGGTTGCATTTACAGCCGCTCATGATCCGGCAGCAGGGTATATCTCCCCACCAGTGAAAAGAACTAAAATAGAGGCAGGTGTTTTTATGAAATTCAAAGGAAGCAAGACAGAGAAGAACCTGCTCGCGGCATTTGCCGGCGAGTCGCAGGCACGCAACCGGTACGGCTTCTTTGCAAGCGTTGCAAAGAAAGAGGGCTACGAGCAAATCGCCTGGGTCTTTGAGGACACGGCACAGAACGAGCGGGAGCACGCGAAACTCTTCTTCAAAGAGCTCAAGGGCGGCGAGGTCACGATCACCGCTGGCTACCCGGCCGGCGTGATCGGGACAACAATGGAGAACTTAAAAGCCGCTGCCGAGGGCGAGAATATGGAGTGGGGCACGCTCTACCCGGACTTTGCCGCCACCGCGAAGAAAGAGGGGTTCGACGAGATCGCCCGCCTCTTCGAAAAAGTTGCCGAAGTGGAGTCTCACCACGAGGCGCGGTACACGAAACTGTACGAGAACCTGGTGAATAAAACCGTCTTCAAATCCGAGATGCCTGTGAAATGGCATTGCCGGAACTGCGGGTACATCCATGATGGTAAGGTCGCACCGGCGAAATGCCCGGCCTGCGATCACCCACAGGCATACTTCGAGCTGTTAGCAGATAATTACTAAGCCGGAACAACGTGGACCAGGCAAAGGGTATTCGTACCCTGGCCATCCGCCTCGATGAGGACATGGTAGTCCCCGGGCGGGAGGCCCGTTTCTGTTTTTACCAGCATTATTGACGGGTAGTTCCCGAAACTTCGCGCCGTGTAATTGTTTGGGGATATTGAGACCTGCATACCCTGCGGGAACGGCCTCTTCTCCTCAGGTGGCATCGGCATCATGTTGAGCGTGCCGGAGACCAGAGACAGATTATACCGGACAAATCCCGTACCTCCGATGCCCGGCTGGTGCAGGTACGTCACGGTACCTGTCTCCCCGGCCCGGACCGAGATTTCATGGTCTTCATCGTCCAGAAAGGTATAGCCGCGATAAAAACCGCTGACCCCCGGGACAAATGCCCCCCCGGCATATACGATGACCCAGTCATCAGCAATGATCCGGTTGCCGTTTTCCACCTTTGCCTGGATGTAATATGGCAGCAGGTTGAGCGTTTCATCATACCGGTCAGAGGTCAGGTTGACCCGGAACTGTGCGGTATATGACCTGCCCGGTTCCACAACAATTTTTTCGGGCACGAAGGTAACTTCGAGGCCCTCGTACGGGTCATGGGGGATGGATGACCGGGCACTTTTTACCGGGAAGACCCGGAATTCCACGGCTGTGGGGGTAATATTCCGGGTAATCAGGGAATAGTTGACCACACTGGAAGGGTAGTTTGAGCTGACCCAGGCCCGCCCTCCTTCAAATCCGCCGATGGATAGCGTGAGCAGGGATGCGGTGTCGTTCAGATCCCTGCTGAGGAGATCTGCATCAAGGGCAGACCAGGGAGCCGGTGCAGAAGGGATCACGGGAGGGGATGGCGACAGTTGTGTCACTTCAATTACCGTTTGTGCCGGGACAGGCTGGGTGCACCCTGCCAGAAACGGGAAAACCAGAAGTGCAACTATACAGACCGGCGGGAGAATGCCGGTTGTGGCCTTGATTAACGAGAGACGGATGGACGATATCATGGAATTTTCCTTGCAGTTTTTAACAGGATTCCTACGGTTCCTGCACAGACCAGGGCCGCATATCCAAAACCGGGGATTTGCGTTCCTGGTTGCGATGCATTGGGAGCCTTTGGGGCAACCGGGTCAAACATGTACTCAGTGTGTTCGACAAAGCCCGGGAAGACCGACATAATCAGGGCCTTCAAACACGGGGTATCCTCCGACAGAGCAGAGCCCCTTCCAGTCCCGTAATACGCGATGTAATAGTTCTCGCCCGGGAAAAAGCCGGTCGAGAAGATGATGAAATACCCTGAGGTTGCGCCCGAGATGTACCTTGTGGCATTGACCTGACGTGTTCTCAGCCCTGAAATATACGGGTTGTTTGAATTGGCAAGTTCTTCAGATAAATCAAGGGACACCGGAGTGACCGCCCCATGCTCCGGCAAATATGAAACGGGGTAGTCGCGATCTGCCTGAAACGATTCCCAATCGTGATAATACCAGATCTCGGCAACATATGTAGTTCCTGATCCTTTGTGCGTATAATTGCCAAACGCACAGTATTCCGAAAGCCACGGCAGCCGCGTGGATTTTTCACGGAAGACCTGCAGCGTTGCATCGGAGAATACGAAACCATTCGATTCGTTATAATACAGGGAGGCCGGTTGTGGCAGGAGGTACCATGCCCGACCCACATACGGGGGCGGCGTTGCATCCGCTATTGGAATACCAACGACAGTAAGAACCACACCGAGAATTAGGATATGCCACGGGGAGAACACCATCATCACCTCAGTTGATCCCGCTCAGGAAGGCAACAACCCAGATCCCGACAAGTACGATGGCTGCGGCAAGGTGCCACCCGGTCCGGTGAGCTGCACAATACCCTGCAAGGCCGGATATCGCAAAGAGCCCGCCAGTATACAAGGCCGTCTCGGGAACGCGGATGAAGACCATGTTGCCGCGGGAGAGGAAGAGGAAGCCGATACCATACACGCAGGGGAAAAGGAGTGCACCAAGGAGCAGAGCTGCGGTCTTCCTTTTTGTAAACCACCCGAAGAGGACCGCGGCTGCGGGAAGCGCTGCAATGAACACCGGGATCGCTATGACCGCCAAAGCGTAGGATACGGCATGGTGCGGTTCCATTCCCTTCCAAGAAACTCGGCTCATCGTGTAGAGAATGAGTGCCGGCCATACGATGAGCAGCGTGATTAACGCAATATTGCCCCCAATCGTCTTTGGTAGATCAAATCTCTGGTTTTCCATACGCATCACCCGGTAAAGATCCTCTCGTCCTGTGTCACGGTCCTGTTCGGGTGGATCGAAAACACGATACCATAAGCATCGACCATTTCGATTTCTGAAGTATGGTTCCCGTCGACCGTGAACCGGGCAGAATAGGTCCCGGCCTCAAGGTTGGAGAAGAGTGCGGGGTACGTGGAATTGCCCGCCACCAGTTCAATCTCTTCTTCACCAACCGGGTGCGTTGCATTTGAGAGCCGGATATGTACCGTATGGGATCGATTTACATCCAGGTTCACGATCGACCAGCCGGCAACCAGATGGGTGTCGAACTCCACAGGCGATCCCAGGAATGGGACGGTCTTATCCGAGCGGTACAGGACATGGATGACCTCGCCTGCACTGGTGAGGTTTGGCCCGGTCTGGTCGAGATAATACACCCTGCCTCCCGCAGCAATCTGCCCTAGGATAACACTATCCGAAACGGTGAAGGTTGCTTCCGATGGCAACCAGCCCGAAACGGCACCATGGTACATCTTTATCAGTGGCAGGGGTTCAGAAAACTCGCCGCTCTCGTTCTTCACGATGATCACCGCATCCGCCGATATCGGGGGATGGGCGGGCACCAGACGTATCCTTACCCGATCTTCAACAAGGGGCAGGGGTAGATGCATACCTGCGAATACTTCACCATCGGTATCGGCATCCCTGATGAAGGCAGCGGGATCAACCGTAACCAGTGCGTATTCAGAGAAGGTTTCGGACATATCAGGAGCCCGTGCCCGTTCCTCTGCGGGGAGATCGGTGAAATACTTCATGGTAAGGATATTCGATGCGGGGACGATGGAGGAGGGAGATGGGGCGATGAGGAGATCCTTTGCAGATGACGGTATCAGAACATGGTCATGGATCAAACCCATGGTAATGAGGAGTGCAAGTGCCGCTGCGATCAGCCAGAAGATCTTGTTCAATTCTGCATCCTCCCGACAGGAATAATATACCATGGGCTCTGGAGCGGCCAGCCACTCAAACTGTACATGACAACAGGGCCGGGCTGGCCCGGGCAGGAGGCATTCACGTTATAGACGATCTGGAGCGTGAGCAGGTTTTCACATGGGATAAACGGGAACATGCATGCGCACTTTGGTATGCACCCGTCCTTTCCGCACGCTGTCATATTCGGGTAGAGGCGGGCAGTTGTCTCGTTCAGGGTCTGGAGTGGCTGCGGAGTCATTACCGGATTATACATCGACATGTCTCTGGGCCCGGCAAGATGATCCGCATTCGTCAGATAATGGTACGGGTCCGTTGTATTGTTATCTGCACCGGCCATCGGAAATATTACAAGAGCCGCCAGCAGCAGTGCAACCGGAGCTAGGTAATGGTTTTTCATTTCCCCCGCTCCGTTCAGCAGCTGCACCCAGTGCCGTCGCGGGAGGTCCACTGGCTTGTGCTGGTTTGCATATTTGCATCGTGGACCTGGATGTAGGCCCCGGTGGTTATCAGGTGTGCCCGCAGTATCCGTTCAGAGCCACGCGCAAATTTGGTTGTGTATTTCAGTTCCCCCATCGGAGTGCCTTCGCCAGATATTTCTAACCGCTCGAAACAGAGCGTCCATGACGGATCCGGGATCACATACGAGCTGCTGACAACGCGTTCGACCCGCTCGCCGTACAGAACGTAAAACGTCCCGGCTGTCGAGATTGTCGCAAGGGGCGTTTCATCCATATTGAAAAGGTATTCAATTCCGCTCTTTTTCACGATATACAAGGGTGCAGTTTCATTATCCGGTCCCGGGAGCACGAGGTCGATTTGCTGGATCGATATGTTATATTCTGTTGACGAGAGGAACGTGCCATGCAGTGCAGTTCCGGTCTCATTGGCCCCGATATGCAAGCTGCCTGCCGGTTCTTTTGGCAGAGTGAGGGTCCGGGTGCCTTCACCGGTCCATAGAATTTCTTCAACGCTCGTACCCTGGTCGATGAGCAGGAGCCGGGAGTCCGGAAATTCATAGAGCCCGATGATTGAATCTTCGGATACAGCGATCTGTTCCCGGTCAATGAGCGTATCCATGATCTCTTTTTGTAACGGATAGTGCATAACCGGGAGACGGTAAGGAGCCGGACCTGGCTCGGATTCGCCAAACTCCTTCAGGAGGCTTGCCGCATATGACGGCTCGATATCGGTTGTTGAGGTCATCTGTATTTCATCCGTCCCACAAGTCCCGACAGGAAATCCGATTCCCGGGCCGACCAGTATGAACAAAAGCCCGCAAAAAATTATTATGCAGCAGATTATCAGCAGGAAGTTGTGTTGAGTATTTTCGGAAGAAATATCCATAATTCAACAATCCTTTTTTATTTAATTTATATTCGGCGAATAATCAATGTTTTGAAATTGGTATCGGGAAACGGGAGAACCGTGCCCATGCGATCAGTGCCAGCCGGTTTTAATGGCCAGAGGGGAACAGTTTACAACCGGAAGATTCGGGGGCCGAACCGGAGACCTGCGGAAAATTCCGGATACTGGTGGCTAGGTATTCCGGGATGGAATGAAAACCCGTTCGCTGTTTTATGATATGGCGCTTCCGTAAGCACATCGCTGATAAATTTCAATCATCGGATCACAAAGATAGTGCCGGACTATATTCCCCTCCTTTTTTTGTTCGATGATTCGATCATGCAACAGAAAATGAATATGCCAGCTCACGGATGGCCCGGAGATTCCAAGGTTCCGGCTGATCTCCTGTCGGGATATCCCGGGATTACAAGCAATGGTCTCAAGGATTTTTCTCTCACTTTGGTGTTTAAGGTGCATTATCATTGCACGCTCATCCGGGGAAAATTTTCCCGCGTTTTCAAAAAAACCCACGGTGTTTTTACATTCAGAAGATGTGATCTTACCAAAATTTTTCAGGAGATTGAGATGGTAGATCAGGTTCTTGTACGTAAAGCCGGTTAAACGTTCAATTTCTGCCAGCCGTACTCCGGGATTTTCCTTTACGCACCGGAATATTGCAGTGCGGGATGGATTTTCAAAAAGGTTTTTTTCAGAAACACGTTTGAATCCACCGATGAGCGGGAGGTTTGCTGCGGAAAGATACTTTGCAGTAAAAATAATTCCCGGGGTTATTGCAACAATGCCGAGAGCAACAAGGATCCAGGGGGGTAGATCGGCAAGACGGATAGGGGTTGGTGCCGGGTCATTCAGGAGTACGGTATCCGGAGAATGCGGAGTAAAGTAAAGCTCGCTGTACTCCGGGTAAAGATCATATGCCGGCTGGACCACATAGCCTCCCGTTTCAACTGCCATGGCAGCTGGTGCAATGGCAGAGAAAAAGACAAGCGCAATTACCAGGTATTTGCTTCCATCCTGCATTTGCATCACTCTATCAGACCACCAGCAGCATGAACTGCTGCGTGCCATTAATCCGTTCTCCTTCAACCACCGCATACCAGTCTCCCGGTGCAATGCCCTCTTCACGTGAAACCTGAATATAGATCCTGCCGTTTACGATCCCGTCACTGTCATCATAGTATGGCCCCATCATCCCGTCCGGGGCAAATATTGTCAGTTTCAGGGAACTTATGGGATCCTGCCAGAAAAGATCGTACGTGAACCTCGTAAGATTCACGGGCATCTGGCGGTGGAACGATCTCTTCTCACCCTCCGTTACGGAATTGTCCATGTGCCCGATGATCCGGCATCCGCTCTTGTCCAGGACGGCATTTTCAATTCCCATCTTCTGTTTTTG
>CAZMCL010000047.1:0-9165 GCA_964564375.1 uncultured Methanoregula sp.
CATCAGGAACTGGAGGGCCCGGGGGTGATCACGGGTAACGGACTGGCCCATATCTATGAGATATGGTTTGTTGCTGTATAATATATTGAACTCGCTTAAATCAGCATGCACCAGCTCGGCTTTCCTGTAGAGTGTGTTGATCGTACTTATAATCTGGGCATATGTCTCCGCGGGATCACCCAATTCAACATTGCGGATCTGGGGATAAGGAATCTCTCCCTCTCCGAGGAAGGACATGATGAGAATATTCCGATCCCAGACAAGGGGTTCTGGAACCGCGATGCCGGCATCCCGGGCCCGGACAAGGTTTGAGAACTCCTTTTTTGTCCAGGCAAAGATGAGCTCCTTTTTTGCCTTCTTGACATGGGAGAAGCGCCGGTCACCGGTGATATATGAACTCATTGTGGTGAAATTAGCAGTCCGGATCCGGTAGATCTTGATGGCAACACCGGTTCCGTCCCGCTCAGCATAGAAGACATTGGCCTCTTTCCCCGTGCTGATGGACCCGCCAAGAACCGAGAACCATTTTTTATGCACCAGTTTGTAGAGTGCGAGGAGCGTAACGTCATCGAAGACATCCTCCCGCACCTTGAGCTGATCTGCATCTTTGATGCGGACACCCATCTCTTCCAGCCGCTTGTCGAATCGGTCCAGTTTTTTATCGAAATTTCTTTCCGAACTCACGAACGGATCACCATCAATTATTCCGGTGCTCACTGGATATATTCCCGTACCGGGGCAAGGATCTCGATGAGCGAATCACCGCAGGCTTTCTTGAGATCCATGGGGTGAACCTCTGCCCTGCCGTACGCTGCCTCAAGATCGGTATAGGAAGCAAAGCTCCGGTCGCCCCCGAACTTCTCCGGTCGTTTGATGGTAATCTCAGGGAGGCGGGGGAAGATATGGTACTGGAAGATCTGGAGGATGGGATTCTCAGGAATCTCCGGCGGGCAGAAGGCCTTCTGGCATTTTTTCCGGATCTCATCCTCGGAATCCGCAACCGAGATGTAATTACCCTGTGACGAGGACATCTTCTTCCCGTCCAGACCGTTGAGGATAGGGGTATGGATACAGACGGGCACTTTGTACCCGAAGTTGACGAGGTGCTCCCGGGCAAGCATGTGGATCTTCCGCTGGTCGATCCCCCCGACTGCGGCATCCGCCTTTAAGAGGGCGATATCTGCCATCTGCATGATCGGGTAGATCATCTGGGAGACGGTCGGGTGGTCCATCTGCCGGCCCACTTCATCCATGCTCCGGGTGGCGCGGTTTAAGGTGATCTCCTGCGAGAGCCGGAGCACCAGAAGCTCGTAGTCCCGGTTGAGCTGGACATCTGACCCGAGGACGTAGTTTACATTTTTTAATCCCAGGCCCTCGAAACAGCGCTTGTTGTACTCGGCAAGCTCCTGCACCTCCTTCATTGTCCCTTTCCGGTTGAGGAAGGCATGGAGATCGGCAAGCAGCACGGTGACCTCGAAACCGGCCGCCTGCATGTCCACTAACTTATTGATCGTGACAAGGTGGCCAAGGTGGATCTCGCCACTTGGCTCGTAGCCGGCATATACTCGTTTTGTGGGCTGTGAAATAAGCGCCCGGAGGTCATCATCCGTGACGACTTCGACGGTGTTCCGGGTAACACGTTCGTATGCGTCCATCAAAATGAATGGGTGATGATTGGAGTTAATGGTTATTCTGGATGGTTACAAAATCAAGGGCGGCGTTTGTCGCAGCCACGGATTTTGCCGCATCCGCTTCCCCGCCCATCATGGCGCGGATGGCATCGACATTCTCGACAACCACATCAGCTTCCTGATGGATGCCCTGGAATAAGCAGAGCTCGTTCTTGTTTGCATAAATGGACTCTTCGAAGATACAGTTCTCCCAGAGGTCGGCACGCGGCCGGCCGAGGTCCATGGCAAACTCCTTGAGCTCGGCGGTGCTCTTCAGACCGGCACTCTTCTTAATGAGACCGAGGCGGGGGTGGGCGTTGATGAGTTCGAGGACCCGCTCCCTGCCGACCGGTTTTTTCGTGGTCATCTGGATCGCGTGCATGTGCATCATTGTAGTCGGCACAATCATCGCCATCGTAGTGATGGATATGTGGGGGAGAACGGAGAGGACATCCGGGCCGTGGTGGCTGGGAACGCCAACAGGGTCAAGGACAATGGCATCGATCGGCCCTTTCTTAATCTCACCCGGATCCGAGCCGCGCCGGACCATGACGGCATGGACGTGGGAAACCCCGTATTCCTTATCGATCTCGTTGATGATCCGGCATAAGCCAGTAGTGTTACAGGAGACCACCCGCACGAACTGCCGCCCGATGGCGTCTTTGTAGTTGCAGGAAGAGTTGAAAGAGAAACCGGCCAAGGCATGCTCCTCACCACCCTGCCAGAGTGCTTTCTTTCCCAGTTTCTCGTACAACGCCTTGTTGGTGGCGCCGACTTTGCCCGGGGTTGCGTCAACAACAACATCCGCTTCCCGGCACATGTCCTCGACGCTGCCGGCAACGGAAAGACCGGCTTTTTCGAATGCCTCTTTTTTGGAGATATCCGCAATATACAGCGGGAATCCCCGCTGCTTTGCCACAAACGCCTCTGCATTCGGGCGCGTCTTTGATACCCCGATAACCTTCATGTCCTTCTGAGCAGCCACAGCATCGGCCACGCGTTTGCCGATGGTACCATACCCGTTAATGGCAACCTTGATCATACAATCGTACATTGCGCCGGAATGGAAAAAACTATCCGAAAATATTCCGGGGAATTCTATTGAACTGGCAAAAATCACAATCCGGAGCAGAATTCTGATAGTTTTCGTGTTTCCTTCCAGGATTTCAGCAACATATATTTAAGCCATCCCCAATAATAACAGAATATATATGAATGTATCCTTCCTTGGCTGTTCTGACACCCCGATAAAATGGTGGCAGATCTCTGCTATCGGTATCATCATCTTTCTGGCCGGCACTGATGCATTCTTCTGGACGATCACGTTCCTTGGGATCCTCATCCCGCTCTTTGGCATCCTCGCCCTTGTCGTGGGTATCATCATGATCGCGTTTTCCCTCTGCTTCAGGGAAGATATCATCTACCGCTTTCCCATCTTCTTTGCCGGTATCATCTCCCTTGTTGTCGCTGCCATTGCCATCATGGTACCGGGGCTTATCGAACCCTCCATGATCATTATTCTCGCTATCCTTGCTATCATCAACAGCATCCTGCTCATCCTTGTCGGGTGCTCATTGCCTGAAGCATGGAAAACCCGTCTTGTCATCGTGCTCTTCGGTATGCTCACCCTCTTTTTGAGCATCCTGATCGCCCTTTTCCCTGCACTCTCGGATATTACCCTTGTCAAGATCTGGGGAATTTACGCATGGGTTATCGGCGTCCTCTGTATTACTGCCGGATTATCCATGAGAAATACCGAAATGCAGGGATCGGAAAGCCCGTCCATGCCTGTACTCCCGTAATAGAGTCCCATTCCCCTTTTTCATGTCCCGGCAAAGGTCACAACTCCCCTACAACCCACATGGTCAGATGAACAGGCTCTGGATCTTTACAACCTCAGTGCTGTCCTTTGCCTCGGCATACAGTTCCAGGGGCTCCTTGTTTACCTCAAGAAATCGGATACCCCAGCTGACCTTTGCGAGGATCTCTCCTGCACGCTCTTTCTCGCCCATGATGTAAAGGGCGGCAGCGAGTGCCTCAACCGAGGAGAGGGTACAGGGTTTGCCAAAGTTCACCGGGTTTGCCGCAACAAGGAATGGAAGTGCCCGGCGTGTCCGCCGCGAGCTGACAGCCCCGGTATCGAGCACCTCCCATGAGCAGTCCAGCACAGTAAGGGACCGGACAAACCGGTCGGCCGGGGAGAGTGCCTGCTCTGCCGTGGGGTCCAGGAGGAGGGTGTTTTTCGGGACCTGCGAGAGCCGGGTAAAAATTTTTAAAAACCCCGCCCGTTCCAGCTTTTTAACGGTGCACTTCCGGGGATCGCAACTGTTGTCCCGGTAAGAGAACAGGGGTATCATTGATCATCTTGTGCGTGCACACACTACTAATAATGTACGTGCTGTGCAGCCCCTGTATTCTCAACCCCGAACTGAGAGCAGAAGGAATAACGAAACCCTCGGATATTGCTCTGTTCAACCGGGTGCAGGAACGGTGCAGTAAATTCTCTCTTGAGATGGTACCGCTTCCATGCCCGGAAACCCTCTACCTTGGACCCGGCCATAAGCCAGGCACATTCCTTGAGCGCCTGAACACACTGGCATTCGCTGCAATTCTGGATGATCTGGAACGGGAGGTTGGGGAGATTATCGACCACCGCGGCCCGCCCCTTTGTATAGTGGGCGTTAACTCCTCTCCCACGTGCGGTGTGACACATACGTATTATGGAAGCGAAGGAGATCAGCCTCCTAAACGTGCCGGGCGGGGGGTCTTCTTATCAAGGTTCCCCGGCATCCGTGCTCTCGATGTTGCCGCATTTGCCCGTTATCGGGTCTACCTTGCTGCCCCGCTCTTCTCGGCAGCAGAACGCTCCTACAATGCGATGCTTGCAAACCTCCTTGAAAAGAACCTGTTCGAGGTTTACCTTCCCCAGGAAGCAGGCGATGATTCCGATACCCGGGGCGATCCGGCACAGCACCTGTTGTTTGAGAAGAACCTGCAGGCCATTGACGATTCGGATGTCATCGTTGCTGTCATCGAAGGTGCTGATGCGGACTCAGGCACAGCATGGGAAATGGGCTATGCATATGCGCAGAAAAAACCGGTCATCGCCCTGAGAACGGATTTCCGCCGGGTCGGCCACCACGAGCATGTCAACCTGATGCTGGAACAGTCTGCAACGATTGTCACCTCACTGGATACCCTGTTTGCAGCCCTCAGCTCCCCGGTGCTGCCCGGGCCGGATGCCTGACCTGTAAGTGTGAGAAAAGGAGCATTCGGGAGATTTTTGCCAAAAATCCCGCCGGAATCCCGTAAAAACCGGAAAGCAATAAACTATATCAGAATATTTACGAAATAGTACCTGATTATCCATGGCGAAGAAACGGGAGGACAAAAAAAAGGAGAATGCCCGAAAGGATCGTGACTGTAACCTTGACGGGGCATACGTCTCCCCGCTACAGTCCTTCCATGATCTCTCCGCAGCAAACATAACAGAAGCCCTTTCGCACAGCAGGTACGTCCAGCTCCTCCTCTCCCTCACCATTATCGGGGCCCTCCTCCGGTTTTACAACCTTGGTTACAACTCGCTCTGGCTGGATGAGGCCTCAACCTACACGTTTGCCACGATGTCTATCCCCGGCATCTGGGAAGCGACCACCGGAGGGGAATTCAACCCGCCACTCTTCTACTGGACAGAGCACGTCATGCTCTTTTTTGGCAACAGCGAGGCCATCCTCCGTTTCATCCCCGCGCTCCTCGGAGTACTTACGATCCCGCTCGTATATGTCATCGGCAGGGAGTTCTATGACCGGAACGTCGGGATCATCGCCGCTGCCGCCATCACGGTCTCCCCCTTTTTGATCTTTTACTCGCAGGAGGCCCGGGCTTACACAATGATGATGTTCTTTGTCGCTCTTGCCATGGTGTTCTTTCTG
Organism: uncultured Methanoregula sp.; assembly: GCA_964564375.1. GTDB lineage: Archaea > Halobacteriota > Methanomicrobia > Methanomicrobiales > Methanospirillaceae > Methanoregula. Next base: position 5,603 of record CAZMCL010000047.1, read on the forward strand.
CTGGCAATGAAGAGCGATGACCTGAAAGACTGGGTCCTCTTCGGGGTCTTCTCGGCCCTAGCCTTCTGGTCCCATTTTTACGGTTTTGTCCTCATTGCGTCGCTCGTCCTCTATGCCCTGTACGCGAAAGCGGGCAGGATCCAAAAGGACATCCGGAACCTGCTCCCAGTGGCAGTAGCGGTCGGCGTCTTTTCCCTCATCTGCCTCCCGCTCATCATCGTCACTATCCAGCTCTACTTTATCCGTACGGCAGGTGCTCCCACCTATGGAATCCAGGGGTTCGGGCTGATCTCTGAAACATTCCGGCAGATGTCGGGCTTTTCCGATATCGCGATGATGGTATTTTTTATCCTCTTTGTTGTTGGGATTATCCAGGCGTACCTCACGGACCGGGACAAGGGTGTATTCCTCATCTCCCTCACAGTCCTCACCTTTGTGATCAGTTACATCCTCTCCTTCAAAATCCCGATGCAGCCCCGGTACCTCATCTTCCTTGCCATTATCTTCTTCATCGGCATGGCAATTGCGTACAAACCCGTATACGCTCTTGTCAGCAACCGGGGGGTCATCTACGGGTTCATGGCTCTACTGGTGCTCCTGAGTGCCCCGATGCTGGCAGGATACTATTCAGGCTATTCAAAGGAGGACTGGCGGGGCGTTTCCGCAAGCCTTGGGGAGATGACAAACGAGGGGGATTATGTTGTTGTCATGCCGGGATATATCCTCCAGCCCTTGAATTACTATTATTCCAATACAACCGATGGGACGATCCAGTTCGGTTTCTCCACTGCCGCTCAACTTGAAGCGCTTACTTTGCAGAACACACAGAATGCTACGGTCTGGTATGTTGTGACCGGCGATATCATGTCAGCGGATCCCAGTGGCGGGGCACTTGCCTGGCTCCAGGAGCGCACCCGACCGCTTGTGCAGGATAACAATATTGTAATTTTCGCCTCTCAGTGACGTATCCAGGACCGCCCATGTATGACCTGACGATAATTATCCCGACCTTTAACGAGGAAGCAAACATCCGCAATATTGTCATGGCAGTGGATGCGGTCTTCCACGAATATTCGCTCAACGGACAGGTTCTGGTGGTGGATGATGACTCCTCGGACAATACAATCCCCATCGTTAATGATCTCAAACGGACCCACGCCAATGTCGATATCCTTGTCCGGAAGGAAGACCACGGGCTTTCCCAGTCCGTTGCGGACGGGTTCCGCCACGCAGCATCCGAGGTTTTCATTGTTATCGATGCAGACTTTTCACATCCCCCCGTTCTGATTCCGCGCATGTATGAGGAGATCAAAAAGGGAAATGATGTTGTCATCGGCAGCCGTTATATGGAAGGGGGCGGGATTAAGGACTGGCCCCTGAAACGAAGAGTCATTTCCATCGGCGCCACGTTCCTCGGGCGCCTTCTCTTCCCTGATATTACCGATCCCGTGAGCGGTTTTTTTGCGGTGAGAAAACAGGTGGTTGAAAAAGCGCACCTCAAACCCCGCGGATATAAGATCCTGCTCGAGGTTCTCGGGAAAGGGACGTGGGAGAAGGACAAGGAGATCCCGTTTGAGTTTGTGGACCGTGAAGCCGGTGCAAGCAAACTGAAACTAAAAACTATCATTGAATATGCCCAGCAGGTCCTTGACATCAGCCTCCATTCATTCATCCACCGGGACAATGCAGCGTGGCGGGAATGGATGCGGATTTTCAAATTCGGGATCGTGGGCCTCTCGGGTATCGTAGTGAACATTGGCATCCTGATCTGCCTTGTGGAATTTTTTGGTATCAGCGAGGATTTGGGGGGCCCTGTTGCAACGGAATGTGCCATTATCAGCAATTTCATCTTCAATGATATCTGGACATTCCGTGCATTTGAGAACGGGAAGCATTCCAGCAGGTGGCGGCGCCTTGTGGCATTCAACATCGTGTCAGCCGGCGGTGCCCTGATCAATATCGGGATCTACCTTGTCCTGATCAACATGTTCGCAGTATATTATCCCCTGGCCCAGTTCATCGGGATCCTCTTTGGTTTTACCTGGAACTTTACAGTTAACCGGCGGCTTACGTGGGCCCGGAAATAACCCGCAGTTTTTTTAGTCGGCATCCTTAGCCCGTTACTGTATTTTCAACGGGCATTGATACGGAAGGGAGACCCCAGGAAATAACGTGGATGATCTAAAAAAAACGGGTGAACCTTAGTCTGCGGTCCAGAACTTTTCAGGGAATTTTTTTTGTAAAATCCGGTCGCCTTCGCCAAGGGGTTCAAGACCCGCACTCCGCATGTCAGCATCCACCATGATTTTTACCAGATCGGAAAACGTAATCTTCGGTTTCCATTTCAGGACGCGTTCAGCCTTGCCTGCGTCGGCGACAAGGGCCTCGACTTCCGTTGGTCTGAAGTACGCAGGATCGATTTTTACGTAGGTATTGACATCCAGGCCTGCGTAGGCAAACGCTTTGTCGAGGAACTCCCGCACAGAATGAGTCTCCCCGGTACCGATCACGAAATCGTCCGCGGTCTCCTGCTGGAGGATCCTCCACATTGCCTCAACATATTCCGGTGCGTAACCCCAGTCACGCTTGGCATCAAGATTTCCAAGATAGAGATATTGGTCTTTTTTGGTGAGGAGCCGAGCGATGCTGTAGGTGATTTTCCTCGTAACAAAGGTCTCTCCCCTCCGTGGGGATTCATGGTTAAAGAGGATACCGTTCGATGCGAACAGGTTATACCCCTCCCGGTAATTCCGCACCATCCAGTATGCGTAGAGCTTGGCACAGGCATAGGGACTCCGCGGGGAAAAGGCGGTATTCTCATCCTGGGGTGGGGGTGTTGAGCCAAACATCTCGCTGGATGAAGCCTGGTAAACCTTGATCTTCTGGTTGCTCCGCCGGATAATTTCCAGGAGCCGGGTTGTTCCAAGAGCTGTCGTATTTCCTGTATATTCGGGCATATCGAAACTGACCCGGACATGGCTCTGGGCCCCGAGATTATAGACCTCATCCGGCTTGATATTGTACACGATATGCGACATCGCCTCAGCATCGGACAGATCGCCGTAATGAAGAAACAGATGGGCATGGGGATCCCGGGGGTCCACATACAGGTGCTCCAGCCTCTGGCGGTTGAACGAGGAAGATCTGCGGATGATACCGTGCACCTCATATCCTTTGCTTAAAAGAAAATCGGCAAGATATGAACCATCCTGCCCGGTAATTCCTGTAATTAATGCTTTTTTAATCGACATCCCTGCCTCCTCACGCAGATTCCGGCACCCGTATCAGGCATCATTCTGCTAGGACGTATCCTGGGTTGATACGCTGAAAAATCTCTTAAATTTGATTCTTTTAAAAAAAGATATATTTTTGGTAGCCCGGTGGCAAATCGGCGGACCTCTCTTTTTGCCCTTTTGGAGGGCAGTCCTGCTGCTGGCTTTGGTTTATTACTCCCAACATCGAATGATACTTGAGAAAAACCAAAATTTTCGGTGACATGATGCACATCCACGAGATAGAAAAATGCCGGATCTGCGGAAACCCCAACCTTATTACGGTCATCG
>CAZMCL010000048.1:0-9104 GCA_964564375.1 uncultured Methanoregula sp.
CCCTCCCACACCGATAAAAAATCCGGCCCCGTATCATGCCCCGTTGTACCAGTTTTGCCTCACCCCCCATTTTGGCAGAGGCAATAATTCGGAAAAACGCGGCAATTCTCCCGGAATATTTCAGGATTCTCCGACGGGAATCATTGAGGTAATATGTAGCAACGTTACAATCGCCTCCGCCCGGAGCACCCTGGCGTCGGCAAAGCCCTTTGGTCCGAGAGGGGGTTATTCGGCTGCCGGCAATCCCTCTATATAACAATATGACTGGGGTGGAACAAAACCGGGGATCTCCACCTTTGGATCGATGGGGGTATCGAACTCCTTCAGGTTTTCAATCCCGATAGCGTACCCCCGGGATCGACCGGCAAAATAGGAGAAGAATTCTGCATCGTTGATACCCGCATGGTCCCGTGTCTGGTCCCAGAGTGCGGATGGATGATCCTCGATAATCCGGCTGATTTCGAAGAGTGCCACAATCCTCTTTACCGGTGCAGAGGAGTAAATGAAGATCCGGTCTACCGAGCGATTCCTGAAGATCGCCTTCCGGAACTCGTACCGCTTCTCTCCCTCAAGAATAGACTTGACGTATTTTGGCTTAATTGACAGTAAAACGTCCATCGATTCCACCGAGGTTCTTAATGACGTTATAGTGCTCATCGCTTATCTGCATTATGGACTGCGGGGGGCCACAAAAAATCCCGGATGCCAACAATGTGGCCAGTTTCAGGGGATTTTTCAGATGGAAATGATGGCGGAAAAGAATAACCATCAGGGGTTTTGGGGCGGCCTCGATCTCATCGCGGGTATATACGGTCCTCTTCCCGACAAAACGGATGATCTCGTTTGTATCTGTGAGCCCGGTGCGGACATCCTCGATAATCCCGATGGAAGTGAGTGACTGATCATCCTTTGATCGATAGAAAATGAGTATGTCACCGGCTTTGAGCTGCTTGATCCGGGAATGACTGAGATAGGCTTTCCTGATAGTGTTTCCTTCAACGATAAATTCCCCGGCATGCTCAAAGAGCATTGTCTGCCGCCCGCCATAACCGGTGAAAAGCCGGTTATGATATTCCGGATAGATGGGAACGATCCATTTCCTGACCCCGGGACCATCATAGAACGAGGGATAAAAACGTTTGAAAATTTCCGTCGGAAGCAGACCCGCCATATCCGCCGGCTCGGGTATCAGTTTCTTTACAAAGATTTCTTCACCGCGGGAGTTTATCCCGGCTTTTACAAATCCGAATTCAGTAATGAGCTCGACAAGCCGATCGTTATCTTCCGTGAAATGAGTGAGGAAAATCTCATCGCAGCCTTCCTGAACCGCGAGATCGGTTGAGATTTTCAAGAGCAGCTCACCAATTTTATTGCCGACATGCGTTACTTTGAGTGTTGCAATCTTTATCCGTTTTTTCTGTTGTAACGCTGGTATGACATCAATTGGGTCATCCTCAAATTTATAAATCAGTAATGCCCCGATTGTCCTGTCCGGACGATAACTGACAAAACATTTCCGGTGCTCCCGGGATTTCCTAATAAACCAGTCTTCAAATTCCGGATAATCGCGCTTCAGGCTGTCAAAAATCGGATCATGAAGATCCAGATTGTACATAAAATCCTCTTTCAGGCCCGGAGGCGACGGAATTCTCTCCCTCTTTGGGATAAACTGCCGGAAAAACTGCAGAGCATCATCAATATGAAGAACACGGTCGCTGATATTGGCAAGGTATGCTTTCTTGTGTATCCCTGCATCTTCTGTCAGCAAGAAATCAGCAGCCCCACGGATGATCGCATATAGGATCTCATTATCCACTTTGTCCTGCGGTGAGACCGGACTCCCGATGATTCGAATAATGTCCGTATCAAATGCCGAATTTGGGGGACTGGACAATTGTTTGTAGGCTCCAATCTTTGAGAGCATCACATCCCTTCTGCGAGCATTTGTATCACGCTGAATGTCTGCCACTGATGCCGGATGAATCATAATCTCTACCGGAATTTCATGTAACAGTCCGAACAGATCGCCAACGTTCTGTGAAACAACGCGATCGTCTTCCCGATAGATGAGAATATTTGTATCAATAAGCAGATGCATAGGTTTTCCCTGAAGTATTCAATTATACTTATGCTAATTAACTTTCATGTGCGCAGGGTGAAAGAGTAAACGAACTCTCCGCTCCCGGACCCCTCCGTCGTATCACCCCTCCTCTTACCCCCCCTCCAATAAAAAATCCGGGCCCGTATCGTGCCCTGTTGTACGAGTTTTGCCTCACCCCCCTTTTTCGCAGAGGCAATGTTTTCGGAAAACGCGGTAATTCTCCCGGAATAATTCAGGGTTTTCAGGTGGGAATTGGTGAGGCAATATGTAGCAACGTTACAATCGCCTCCGCCCGGAGCACACCGGCATCGGAAAAGCCCTGTGGTCCGGGAGGGGGGTTTCCGGGCCGGGGGATCAGCTCCCGGTAGTTGCGTCCGGATGGGCAAAGAACACTCCCGGGGAATTACGGAGACCTGCATGTGACAGGCAAACGAGCCCCGGCATGGATATCAGGATACCGGTGCAGGTTTTTGTGCAGGAACCCCGGGCACAACAATAAAACAGAGTGAGAACGAAAAATTCTGGTATGATTATCCTCCTGAACGGCACGTCATCGTCAGGCAAGACAACGGTCGCAAAGATCCTGCAGGAAAAATACGAGGGGGTTCTCCTGTTGTACGGTATCGATACGCTGGTACAGATCGCGTTTCCGGAAAAATGCGATTATCCCCCGTATGACGAACAGGCGATTAAAGCGACATTCCATGAGGTGGACGGCCACCCGCACGCAACACTTACGGTCATGCCGTATATGTACCCGGTGTACCGGGCGGCGGTGGAATTCTGCCGGGACCTGTCGGAACGCGGCTACAATCTCATTGTTGATGAAGTGCTGTTCGATGCCGGGAGGGTAACGCAGTATTTCGGGATCCTGGACCGGGAAAAGGTGTACTTCATTGGGATCAAACCGGAACGGGATGTTGTTGTACTGCGGGAGAAGGAACGGAAAGACCGGGTTTTAGGCCTTGCAGCAGGATTATACGATGCGGTCTATCACCCGCTGTTTTCCTATGATCTCATCCTGGATACCGGTGTGTTGACGCCGCAGGAAGGAGCTGACAAAATCCTGGACTACCTCTCACAGAACGATAGCCCGCAGGGATTTTCCCGGTCTGCCAGGGACTGGATGGCAAAACAAGAGCGCGATTCCGGGCAGGCGGGACTCTAAGTTCGTTTTGTCACCGGCTGTCATGAAGGATCGCCCGAAGGAAGGCTCCTGCTCCGGTTCTGCAGTATTCCGCAGCCCGACCGGAAGCTGCTTTTGCCTCAGAAAATTTTTCGTGCCGCACAATTTTTTCCCGGATTGCCCCTGCCCGACCCCCCAAATCATGGGGGCTGAAAACACCATGATTTCCTCTGGAGTCGGCGACGTAATTTTGCCCGGATATCCCTCCACGCGAAACGAAGGGGGGTCGGGCAGGGGCAGCCTTTCGTTCCGGATTTTTTTGCGCTGAAAATTTTTCAAAACCGGAAAAATTTTCGCTGATAAATTTTAAAAAAACGCATCACTCAGTAAGCGGCCAACCCAAACCGCTTAATGTTTGGTTGTCTCCCACCGCAAATGCGCAAACGTCGACTCCCCGGAAATAACCACCTCATCGCCCTGCTGCCGGATCAGCGGGCTGACATACTCATCCACAATCCGGACCTGTTCCGGTGTCCCTGCCCCGAACCGCTTCCGGAAGAACCCGAGCATCTCATCCCGGTTCCCGAACCGGTACTCCTTTGACATAGAGAGCATGGTCACGTCTGGGTAGATGCCCATCTGGTATAGCACGCCGAAGAGGCAGTCGGCCTTCGGCCCCGGGTGGTACGCCCGCCCGTGGAGCGGTTCCTGGAGGTCGGCGTTCATCCGTTCCCAGAATGGCATGTCGACAAACCAGAAGAGGTGGACGGACCCTGACGAGACCGCGTCCATCTTCCGGAGGGCCTCGCGGAGGTCGTGCATGGTTAAGGAGAGCGAGGCGACAACGATATCGTACGGGGCTGCAAGATCGGTTTCCGGAACTATATCCTCCCACAGTTTCTGTACGCAGGTGATATTGCGAATCCTTTCGCGCTCCGCATGTTTCCCGAGGACCTCAACCATTCCCGCACCGGGCTCGACTGCCGTCACCTCCCGGACGAGCGGGGCCAAGGGGATGGTGAGGGTTCCCGGCCCCGCCCCGATATCAAGGACCCGGGACTCTTTTGTAAGGGGAAGGGAGGCGATAGTATTTTTCACCCGGTCATCGTACTCGCTCCGGGCATTGGCGTCGTACCGCTCCGCGTTCTCTTTCTTGTTCCAGTTGTGGGTGGCATCGCCTGGGCCCTTCGAGGACTCCTGCAGTGCCTGCCGCTGCTTCCAGATCTCGTTCCAGTCGGGATCCAACCCTGCCAGTACCGGGGGGCTCATACTATTGAGTATGGGCGTTGCCGGTAATAAGGCTCACTAAAAAAAGAGGGGTGGCGTTCACTCGTGCCGGAGCGCGTCGATCGGGTTGAGGTTTGCCGCCCGCCATGCCGGGTAGATACCGCAGACCACGCAGATGATAATGCCAAATGTCATGCCATAAACGATGTGGATCAGGCTTGATGGAACGAAAAGGTACTTTGTGGTCTGGAGCATCAGGCTGCTGATGGCATATCCGCCGATAAGGCTCATCACCCCTCCGAGAATACTCCCGACAACCCCAAGGATGATCGCTTCATAGAGGAACATCGCCATGACCTCTTTTCGCTGTGCCCCGATACTGCGCATGATACCGATCTCTTTGATCCGTTCGGTGACTGACATCATCATGATGTTGAGGATCGAGACACCGGCAACGAGCATTGATATGCCGCCAATGGCAGAAACGAACGTGGTTATCTGGCCAAACGCTTCGAAGATGGTCTCCATGGTCTTGCGGGTGTCCATCACGTCAACGGTCGTATCCCGCTTGTTCATCTGTTTCTCGATGGCAGCTTTGACACTTGGAATCTCGTCGAGGTTTTTCACCTTGACAACTACCTTGTCGTAATCGTTCCGGTCATAGGTGCTGTCAAACCAGTCCTTGGTCACGACAATAGCCGAGTCCGTGCTGACATCGAAGGCCATCCCCCGTTCCTCGATAATGCCGGTTACCCTGAGTGTTCCTTTGTCCCCATCGGTTCCGATCGAGATCCGGGATCCCACCTTGACATTGTTGTCTTCTGCAAATGTTGGCCCGACAAGACAACCGGAATTTCCACGACTGTAACCACCCTCCTGTAATTTCAGGAGCTCGGGCACATCATCCGGATTCAGGCCGTAGACCGCTGCCACGATATCGTCCCCGCCAACCCCGAGCTTCATGCGGTCCGAAGTCTGGAGGATCGGTATTGCCACATTTGGCGCTGATACCCGTTTGATCTGCTGGAAATCCTGGTCCGATATTTTGAGCGAGGTTGAGGTTGATCCCCCTCCTCCGCCAAACCCGCCGCCACTCCCCCCGGCATGGGGGGTCACAATGACGCTGTCCCCGACTGTCTTTAAACTGTCCGAGACCGAGAGGACCAGGCTGTTCCCCAGGATACCCATCGAGGAGATGGCTACCACGCCAATGATGATGCCCAGCATGGCAAGGGATGAGCGGAGCAGGTGGATCCGGATGTTGCGCTTTGCGATCTCCCAGAAGATCATGAGACAATCCTCCCGTCCGCGATGCGTATGGTCCGCCGGGAGTATTCGGCGATATTTGGATCGTGGGTGACCATGATGATGGTGGTGCCTTTCCGGTTCAGCTCGGTCATCAGCTCCATGATTCCCGCCCCGGTCTTCGAATCGAGGTTCCCCGTGGGTTCGTCGCAGAGGAGGATATCCGGATCATTGATGAGTGCCCGTGCAACAGCGACCCTCTGTTGCTGACCCCCGGAGAGTTCGGGTGGTGTATGGGTGAAGAGTTCGTCGTCCAGCTGGACAGAGCGGAGCACAGCTCTCCCTTTTTCAAGATCTACATGGTTTCCGGACCTGAGCATCAGGGGAAAAGTCACGTTTTCGAGTGTATTGAGGAGCGGGAAGAGGTTGAAGTACTGGAAGATGAACCCTATCCGGTCCCTTCGGAGGCTGGTCAGTTCCACATCGGACATGTCCCCGATACGGGTACCGCTGATGAAAATGTCCCCCGTGGTTGGCATATCGAGGCATCCCATCAGGTTCAGGAGGGTGGACTTTCCCGACCCTGACGGCCCCATCACCGAGATGAACTCCCCCCGGTCCACCTGGAACGAGACGCCGTCCAGTGCCACGACATCCCCTGCCGGGAGCGGGTACACCTTGACCACGTCCCGGAACAGCATTACCGGCTGGTCGTCCATGGGCGCAGTCACTTCTTGTTCCTTCTCAGGTAGTATGCCCATCCGCCGATGAAGACTAAGAGGACAATAATTCCGGCAGCAACCGGCACGACCGGGAACCCGCTGCTCCCAGTCTGATCCGAGATCCCGGATGCGGAGATCTTCACATCCTGCACGGAATCGTAGACATTGCCGTCATCGTCTTTATATGACAGTTTAAGGGGGACAGTCTCTGTATCCTCTGCCGCAAACGTGACCTCAAAACTCCCGAAGTCGTCCGGTTTGAGGGCGCCGACAACGTATACCTTGTAGGGGTCCTCCGGGACTGCTGGGGGAAGGGACGTTACTATCACGGTATTGGCAGTCTCGAGCCCGGCGTTATTCACGTCACCGGTGACATGCCACGTGCCGCCTGTGTTTGTTACCTGCACGTTGCTCATGACCGGTTCTGCAGCTTTCTTGTCGGTACCAAAGACCACGGGGAGTTCCATTGCAACCGTATGCGGGTTGTCTCCGTTGTCATAGTCGAGCGTCAGCTGGATTGGGGCCTCTTTTGAAGGTGTGATGGAAAAATTGACGGGTACTGTCTGGTGCGGGTTGAGATTCCCGACATAGACCTGTGACGGTGTAAAATCTGCCCCGTCACTGGAGAGTTTGAGGATCACATTATCCACCTGATTATCCCGGGGATTCGCCACTTCGAGGTATACGGTCTTTTTCTTTCCTGCGGAATAGGCATTGGGTTTGTCTTTAACCGTTAATATCAGGGGGGTGTTGTCAACTTTAACCAGAGCACGGTAGTAGAGACTATCTGAATCCCGGAAACTCAAGGAAAACGTCGGGTAATATGTGCCATCTGATCCATCTGCGATTACGGCAAAGTTGAATGTTCGGGTTTGGGGAATGGTAACGGTACCAGTAGAGGATGACAGGGCGGGGCCGATATTCGATGACGTGTGGTAGGATTCACTTGTGGTTCGGAAATTACCATCGCCAGATAATATTGCGTGATTTACTACGATACCTTGTTCTGAAGCACCGTTTGCGACTTCAAAGGTAATAGTGCCGGTATCATCCGTGAAGAATGTCCCTGGATCAATGGTAACATTGGAAATGTAGACCTTCCCGGCAGCTACAATGGACTCAGGAGTTTCATATGCGCCGGCAATGCCAATACATGCTGCGATGAGCAGGAAAAGGAACGAACAGGAGATGAGAGATGTTTTTTGCATTTTACATTGCTCCAAGATTGTAGATCACGTACACCACGTATAAAACAACGGGGACTCCGACAGAGATGGCAGCATCCCGCATGGAGAGCCCGCGGGCGTGTTTCAACCCGAATATCCAGATATTGGCACTCCAGAGTAAAAAGACAATGGCGATGAGGGATGAAACCTGGGTATATTCCATCATCGCCGGGTCGTGCATGAGCGCTTTTGTGGCGGCCTCGATGGCTGCCGGGTCTTCAAGGGCCGACTTTGCAAGGATAGGGACCGTCACGCGCGGGAGGTACTCAAATGCCGCAACAAGCGTGATGAGGGAACCGGCGATCTGGGGGAGGTAGCCGTACCCGACGACCTCCAGCACCCGGTTAAAGGAACCTTGTCCTTTGAAGTAGCCTGAGACAAGGTAGAAGACCCCGGCAGCGATGAGCCAGATGACGAAGACGCCGATGAAAGCACTGATGGCTACCGACAGGTAAATGACAGTATCCAGACCGGCCATGGCTCCCGCCATCATCTCTGCACTCAGGCCGCCCATCTGGTATCCGACTGCCACAGCAACGATGCTGCCGGCAAGGATGATGAGAGCGGGGATCTTCAGGCTTTCTTTTTCTGTTCCCGCATGCTCAAAGAATACATCCGGACGAAACAGAATATCAATAAGAGAAGGGCTCATTTCATTTCACCTTTTTTTATTCGGAAGAGTATCCTGATGGATGTCTTGTCAACACGTTGACATTGACACTTTAAATGGTTTCCGGGGTTCCCCGAAGACTGGCAGGTTGCCTGAGAACATCTGCTGGCGGCATATGCACCTGTTGACCAAAGGAAGGTTGCCCTGTTGTTGCTCAACCGACAACTGTCATGTACACGTTACTCTGGATGATATTAAGGTATTTACAAAAAGAAAAAGGAAGCAGGGACGTATCCAGAAACAGGTGGCAAACCTCAGTCACCTTCCTGTGCCTTCGCACCCTGCTCTCCTCCTAATACAGGTTTTGTAGGTGGTTATATGCTTGATTTTATTATTTGTGCACTCCTCCAGAAAAATGTCCAACAAAATACACAATTAAACAAATGTGTTCCACAATGTATATATTTGTACAGTGCATAGTACCTTGTATGAAGACCAAGATCCTCCTCGAAGAGGAGCAGATGCCAAAGAAATGGTATAATGTTCAGGCAGATCTGCCGAGCCCACTTGACCCGCCCCTTCACCCTAAGACGCAGAAACCCGTTGGCCCGCAGGATCTTGCGGCGATATTCCCGATGGAACTGATCAAGCAGGAAGTGACCACCGATCGTTACATCGACATTCCGGAAGAAGTCCAGGAGGTCCTGCACCTCTGGAGACCATCGCCCCTGTACCGTGCTCACCGACTGGAAAAATTCCTCAAGACGCCTGCAAAGATCTACTATAAGTGGGAGGGTGTCAGCCCGGCCGGTAGCCACAAGACGAACACCGCTGTTCCGCAGGCATA
>CAZMCL010000049.1:0-9025 GCA_964564375.1 uncultured Methanoregula sp.
ACCCTGCCAGATGGGTATGAATGCGTCAGGAATGTGCATGATGTCACCAAAAAGTATTACGATTCTTTGTAATAGTAAGAACAGCGTAGATGAAAAATGTTATCATTTATGATTATGGTTGATGGCCTGCGAGAATAATATGAAGCAGATGGTTTTGGCTCAGGGCGTTGGTTTGGTACCGATACGGTATTTTCCATCGGATACCGTCATTTCGAAGCGGGCGCCCTTCCCGGGCTCGCCGGTCTCGTGGATCGTGATTCCGGTGATTGCAAGGATCTCGTGGATTAAGAAGAGGCCAAGACCAGAATCTTTGCCAAATCCTTTGGTAAAGATGTGCAGTTTGTCCTTATCCGCAATGCCCGTCCCGTCATCTTCGCAGATTATAACCATCGCCGGACCTTTCTGCTGGCAGGAGAACGCGATGCGGGTGACCGGTCCGCCATGGCGGAGGGCGTTGTCGATCAGGTTGTAAAAGACTTTCCCGACCATCGGGTCGGCGAAGATCTCGATGGTACCGGTGTCGACAGTCAGCCGGGTATCGCCACAATTCAGTTGCGAGGCAGCAGCCCGGACTACCCTGTCCACCCGGTGCCATCCCGGGACCTGTGCCCCGATCTCCTGGTAATCTTTCGTAAATGCGATCTGGGCCTGGATTCCATGGATATTCTTTTCCATGCTCTGGAGATTGTCCTCCAGGGATCCATCGTGCATTGCGACAGCATGGTCCTTTGCAAGGTCAATATTCACCAGCAGGGCGAAAACCCGGTTCGAAATGTCATGACGGGTAATCTGGGACAGCAGCATCAGTTTCTGGTTAGCGGTGGCAAGGGCAGCCTCAACCCGGCGCCGTTCGTCAATATCCCGTGTCAGTTCGGTGTTCAGCTCCGAGAGTTCCCGCGTCCGCATCTCTACACGTTCCTCCAAAGAGTCGGCCAGCACCTCGAGCTGCTCCTGGGCAGTGCGCCGTTCGGCAATTTCCTCTTCGAGGCTTGTATAGTTGTTCCTGATCTCCCAGGCAAGGAGGGCGACGATGGCGATCATGAGGATGAAGATCGCACGATTCGGGAGATCGGACACTGCAGCCTGCGCTGATCCCGAGATCAGGCTGCCAAGAAGAAGTGCGCCGGAGAGGAGCCACGCGACATAGAACGGGGCATACCGGTGCGGGAGCCAGACCGACATCAAGAGCGGCACAAGGTACAGAATCCATATGACAAAGCCAAGGGGAATGAGGATATCGGCTGCAAAGATCCCGATTGTGAGGCAGATGATGGCAGCAAGAACGGACTGCTCCTGCTCTTGTGGCGTTGTTCCCAGGTCTAGCCGGATCATCCCATGTATCCCTCCTGACGGTTATGGAAAAATACTCCCCGCTCGGATAAGTACATTCCCTTTTTACATTTTTTCACTCCACTCTCATCGTATCCTGACGGGATAATGCACGCGGGAAGCTGTACAGCTGTTTGAGTAAAAGAGCGGTTTTTGTAAGATCTGTGGTGTATTCGCAGAACTGCCCGACCAGCATTGAAAAGAAAATTACAAAGTTTTTTATAAAACAACCAAACGATAAAAAAATATATCCCTCATCAAATGATAGTCTGATAATAATGATTACCCTCCTGTACGTTGACGACGAACCGGATCTCCTCGATCTCGGCAAGCTCTTCCTCGAACGGGATGGTGAATTCTCCGTTACTACTACCTGTTCTGCACCAGAAGGACTGGAAAAACTTTCCCTCTTTGCTTTTGATGCCGTGATCTCCGATTACCAGATGCCGGATATGGACGGGTTAGAGTTTTTAAAGCAGGTTCGTTCCCTGTACGGGAACCTTCCGTTCATCCTTTTTACCGGGCGGGGACGGGAGGAAGTGGTCATCGAGGCGATCAACCACGGTGTTGACTTTTACCTCCAGAAAGGTGGGGATGCAAAATCGCAGTTTGCCGAGTTGCGGCACAAGCTTCACATTGCCCTTGAAAGGCGCCGGACTGTCAATGCCTTAAAAACCGAGAACGAGAAGAACCGGAGCCTCATGGATCATGCCAGCGACGCCATCTTCATCGCGGATTCAGAAACGGGCCTGTTCATCGATGCCAACAAAAAGGCCCGGGAGATCACCAGCATGTCCCTGGATGAGATTACCACTCTGCCATACCTTTCCATCCACCCTCCCGGTTACCGTGACCAGTACCGGGTTGCGTTCGAGAACATTGCCCGGGAGGGTTCAGGATCAATGACACTCACTGTTCTCGCCGCAGGGGGGAAACATATCCCGATGATCGTCAGCGTAACGGCCATCGATCTTGGCGGAAAGCGGTGCCTGATGAGCATTTTCCATGACATCTCCGAGATCCAGATGACCCAGGAAGCCCTGCAGCTGGCGAATAAAAAACTCAACCTGCTTGCCGAGATCACCCGGCATGACATCCGAAACAAGCTGACCGTAATCGGGGGATACCTGGACCTCGTGAAAAGCCGCCCATTGGAACCTGACTACTCCATGTACCTGAGAAAGATCACGTCCACCGTCAAGGTTATCGGGGAGAATATCGAGTTCTCGAAGCTCTACCAGAACCTGGGCATGACCGCTCCTGTCTGGCAGAACGTGCACGATGTCTTCATCCGTGCCTGCACGCATATCGATATAAAAAACCTCACGATCCAGTCAGATACCCGCAACCTGGAGATCTTTGCCGATCCCCTGCTGGAACGCGCGTTTTACAATTTCATTGAAAATGCGCTCCAGCATGGCGGCACCGTGACACTGCTCCGGATTACTGCAACTGAGTCCTCGTCCGGGGAAGTAACGATCAAAATCGAAGACAATGGAACGGGAATACCTCCTTTTGACAAGGCTAATATCTTTGGAAAGGGTTTTGGGAAGAATACCGGCCTTGGATTATTTCTCGTGCAGGAGATTCTCTCCATCACCGGAATAACCATCAGCGAAACCGGGGAGTACCAGAAGGGCGCACGGTTCGAATTGCGTATCCCGCAGGGGAAAAACCGTTATCCCCGGCACAAGCAGGGTGAGCGCTGCCACATCCTCATACCTGCATCCCATAATTCCTGATTGTACAGCCGGTTACCACAGGGAACGCAGCCCTTTGCTGATTAAGGGTTTCAGGAGCCGGATCACGGCGGGTTTAAGAAGAAGTTTCTTAACAAGTTTCCCCGGCCTGTCCATGTCGCCGTACTTTTCGATAGTGCGAATAATCTCCTTATCGTTCAGCGCATGGATAAGAGCGTCGATATCTTCCAGGGCCAGTTTCTGGCGGAGGGAAAACAGGTGGTATCCCACTTCCAGCTCGTGCCCGAAATCCGCCCTCCACCGCTGCTCGTATCCGGCAAGGAATGTGTCGGTGAATGTGTCGCTGCTGCATGCTTCTGCTGCAACTGCCGCAGCATGCCGGGCCGAGCGGACCCCGGTATAGATGCCACCACCGGATGTGGGTTTGGCAAAACCCGCAGCATCCCCGACAAAGAGTGTGCGGTGCCCGTAGGTTTTCGGCATGATGCCCAGCGGCAGTGTTCCGGTAACGAGGTGAGCTGAGGTTGTACCGAAGCGCCTGAGGAAAGCCTGGAACCGCTCAGGCACCTTTGTTGCGCCACAAAGGCCGACCCGGATCCTCCCGGGCCCGGTGGGGACTGACCAGCCAAAGAACTCCGGGGATGCATCCGGGTAGATCTCCACCATGCGGGGATCGCATTCACCGGTAAGATCAGCCTGGATACCGGCAAGAAAGGTTTTGGCACGCTGCATTCCCCTCATGCGGGCAACCGTGCTGCGGGGACCATCGGCGGCAATAAGGACCCTGAACCGGTACTCCTCATGACCGTATACCCCCCGTGTCCGGACCGTATCATCTGTCAGGTCACAGACCGCAGTTTTCATGCGGAACTCCGCGCCGGCATCTGCTGCAGCTTCTGCCATATCCCGGTCCAGGGTGCCCCGGTCCACCACCACTGCTTTTGTGGTGCCGGCATCGATGGTAAGGACACTTCCGGCACCGGATATGACCCGTGCGCCGCAGACCCGGTTCAGCATTGACCGCTCCGGGACCCGGCATTCGTCAAATGCCGCAGTCGAGAGCAGCCCGGCGCACTGGACGGGAAACCCGATGGTCCCGTGCTCTTCGATACAAAGGGTAGTAAGGCCCAGCCGGGCACACTCCGCTGCCGCAGCGCTGCCGGCTGGCCCGGCTCCCACAATGATCACATCATAGATCATAATACTGTACCGTTAAAAATGCGAACCGCCGGAAGAGAAAAAAATTATTTCTTTTTCTCATCCGGCCACCGGAATATGCGTGGGGCTTTCAGTAACAGGACCTCATCGTTTTCAAGTTTGCCTGGTTTGTAGTAGCCCATCCCGATGGAGAAGAGACCGAAGGTGAACGCGAGGGTTCCCACGATCGAGATATAAAGGTGGTTGTTGAAGTTCGGGATGTAAAGGTAGAAGATGCAGAGCAGGGCAACACCCGAGAGGATCATGCCCGGGATGAGGATGTACTTGGTCTTCGGGTGGGCCATGGCGAGCGTGATATCGAAAAACCCGTTGTAGGCTGCAATTGCCGCAATAATGATGATTAAAAGTATTCCGGCAATATCGAAAAGGAACGTGGAGATAATTGCGGTAACGAGGAGTACTGCTGAGAGCCCGAACCAGAGCATCGACTCATCGTTCCCTGAGGTTATCGCCAGGAAGAGGAACAGTGCAATCCCGAGACCGATGAGTATGAGAAACAGGCCGGAGAACGTCATGATGACCGGCTCCGGGATCATAAGGGCAAGAAACCCAAAGATTAGCCCGACAATTCCCCTCAACAGGCATGAATATTTTGTATCCAGCATAAATTTCCCCCGCCAAAACACCCGGGTTTTTAATTGACCTGTACTATAATTTGCGATTCAACTACAAAATCCCTGCTGTCAGGATACCGGTCCCTGATTGTATGAAGTGCCACATACATTGGTTCTTAGTGCATCTGCTCCAGGTTTTTTTTCAGAAACCAGGTGTGGCAATCTTTAAACAACCTGCCGCCGATGATTGTATATCCCGCGTGACACGACCCCGTCTCCTGCGTAATCATACCAATCTGTTCCCGGTGATCTGCATGACCCTGCAAACCCTCCCTGATACAACCCTTTCCGGCACTGCTCCCGGTGCACCGGCCCGCGACCTGATCGCCCGGGAACTTGATACTGTCCGCACCAAACGAAATGCCCTCCTTGCACCAGGAGAACGAAGGGGCTGGGAAGTACTGGTCCTGCTTGGCTGTATCCTTATCAACGGGATATATCTTCTCTTCCGTCCTGATTATTTCACGCTCTTTATCGCCGCCAGTTTTTACCTGAACATGGGGTACTTCATCACGCTCCTGATCCCGACAAGCGCCGGGGGCGGGCAGGTATCCATGCCGGAGATCGCAAAGTTCCAGGCCTGGTTAAAGGAGAACGGGGTGAAGACCAGCACTACCCGGTTTACCCGAATCTTCATCAACTCGTTTTTAATCAACAGCCGGGGGCTCTCCCTCGGGATCGGGCTTTTATTCTCTGTTGATATCCTGATGGTGCTCATGGCATTCCTTGAAGGGCTCCCGTTTCACATAACCGCTATCATTATCGGGCAGTCGCTCTTCTTCATCGCCTTTTACTACCTTGTCTGGAGAACCGAACCGTTTACCTCACGCTTCAGCCAGGACCTTGAAAAGGTCCGGAGCCGGCTTGCCCGAGACCTGCCCCCATGGCTCATCACCGTTCTCTTCCTGACCGGATTCCTTCTGGTTGTCCTGGTCTTCTTAACCACGATCATCCTCCTGCCGGGGATGACGCTGGATGCTTTTGTCACGCAGTCAGGCTTGACGGACCTCGCCCACCTCTTCGGTCTCATCCTCATTCTTGTGGTCAGCCAGTACTTCATCATCCGGGCCATCCACGGCATTACGAGCCGGGCAATGGCAGGACGGCTGCTGGACCACCGGGAAGGTGCGCTGGAGGAACTGCTGGCTGAGGCAGCTTGCAACACTGGTACAGCTGGCAGCAGCGATCCGGACGAGGAGTACGAGACAACCTCTGCCCTGCTCGAGTCCCGGATCTACTTAATCAAACGCAACACCCTCCTTGGAACGTTCCCGGTCTTTGTTGTAGACCTTGATTTCTCGGTCCTGCTGGACACCACGACCCGGATGGTCATTACGGGGCATATCCGGAAGGACTGACGCAGAAGAGTGTCCTCTCTCCTTCAGTGAATTGTATGATATTGTTGAGAAAAATCCAGGATCCCTTCGGGCAACGCAAAATAGTGCTCTTTAGAAATCCTTTTTTTTCTTAAAAAAATTATGCCCCCCTCTTGCGTCACCAGTCCCCTGGTGGGGGACGGGGCGCATTGCGATAGGATGAGGTCGGTTACTGGTAATACGTCGTTATCCTGATTGGGGGTGCTTCAGCGGCAGGGCGAAGCCTAAAAAAGCGTCTCCATCTCTTTATATCATTTCTACAGAGCAAAAAAAAGAAAAGATTACCTGTTTCCATTCAGGATTGCCCCAAGGGTCTCCAGCACCGGCCTGTCCGATGGCGATACTATAATGAGGTGCTGGCCGATGACAAACAGGCTGCCGGCAGGCTTTCCACGCCCGGTTCCACCGGCATACCATGAGCGGATGGCAGCATCGCGGGATTCCTCGCTGTTAAAGTTCTGGGTAGAGATGATGGTCTGCTGTTTATCCCTGTCGATGATGACATAGGTCTTGCCACCGGTTGCACCTGGCAGGTTCCACGGATTGTCCTGCTCGCTCACTAGGATAATACCCTGTGCATCGAGCACATCTTTCACGGGTTCACCGGTTACCGGGTAATATGCCACCTGGCTGTTCAGGAGGACCAGCAGCCCACAGGGCAGGATGGCAATGATTACGATGAAGATCAGAAGTGCGATATCGTGGCGGGTGACCGGTGTCATGGATCCTCTCTCCCCGTATCAGGCATTCCCGTCTCCCGGGACAGGGTCATGCGGCACCCTTCCCTTTCTTCAGCCACGAAGGATTCTTCAGGTGCAGGAATATCAGCGGAGGGACTGCGAGAAGGAAGGTACCGAGGAGGACAGCACCGACATATGTGATTGCACTTATCTGGAAGTAAGCGGGGGGCATGAGCCCGACAATGAAGGAGAATGCCGTGCCCAGTATTCCCAGCCCACCCACGATCCAGATGCCCGCCATTCCGCCTGGGATCCGGAACGGGCGGGGTGTATCCGGCTGGCTGTACCGGAGCTTGATCACCGCGGCAAAGACGAGGATATAGACGATGCAGAGGAGTTCGACCGTGATGGCGGAGAGGATCCAGTAGGCCTGGTTGACGGAAGGGAGGAAGACATAGAGTAGCGAGATGGCCGAACCGATGAGGGCCTGGATGACCAGCACGGCCACCGGGGCACCGTATTTATTGGTCCTGTCGAAGATCGGGGGCATGTTCCCTTCTTCTGCAACGACCCCGAGTCCCTTGGCCGGGCCGATAAGCCATGCTGCAAGCGAGACAACCCCGCCGAGCGTAATAAGGATTGCCATCGGCGCGACCATCCACGGGACGTTTGCGGCATTGAAGAAGTACTGGATTGCCTGCATGACGCCGGACGCGAGGTTGAGCTGGTCGGCCGGGATGACGATTGCAATCGCGAGCGTGGCAAGAACCGTGCAGGCCACGATTATTACGGCGGACACTGCCATGGCTTTCGGGTAATCCTCCTGGGGATTCCTGGTCTCGAGCGCATGGAACCCGGCCATCTCCATACCGGCAAAGAGGAGGATGACGGTTGAGAAAAACGGCAGGGTCGCAAGGCTGATGGTCGGGATCATGGCTTCGAAAGTGAACGGCGGCAGCACGATGGCGGCGCCTGATCCCAGCCACCAGACCCCGAGAA
This sequence comes from uncultured Methanoregula sp., assembly GCA_964564375.1. GTDB lineage: Archaea > Halobacteriota > Methanomicrobia > Methanomicrobiales > Methanospirillaceae > Methanoregula. Next base: position 7,917 of record CAZMCL010000049.1, read on the forward strand.
TGATGATCAGGATGGATGGGATGATGCTGCCAAGGATAACACCGACGTTGCCGAATTTGGTGGAGACCACCTCGCCGAAATAGGCGATGGCAGTCGTACCCCAGAAGGCAATCATCATGACCGTAAACATGTACAGGCCGCTCGTTGCCAGCGTTGGTGTGAGGGCGAACGCGAGAGTCGAGGCGATGAAGGAGAGCACGGTCGGGAACCAGACAAGGTTGTTGGACCATTCGCAGAAGAGCGCGGTAAACCCGCCTTTCTCGCCAAAGGCCTGTTTCACCCATGCATACACACCGCCCCCCTCCGGCCAGCCGGTAGCGAGTTCGGCACCGGCAAGGGAGATGGGGATCAAAAAGAATATGGCGCCGATGACATACCAGCCGATGCAGGTCCAGCCGTAGACTGCCATGGAGGGAAAATTACGGATGCTGAGTACCGCTGCCACGTTGATCATGGCAAGGGCAAAAAGGCCCAGCACTTTCTTTTTGGGAATGCCGGGTGTGTCCTCGCTCATGGAGTTTCCCATCGTTACTGCTCCTTTATGCAGTACATCATGTACTCGCCGCTCTCCATCTCAATCCCGTGGGTATCATGGGAGAACCCTGGGAAGCGATTGTCGAAGTCCTGCAGGCATTTTAGGTACTGGAGGATCGGGCCCTCCAGGTCCCCGGTTCGTTCGCCCGGTGCAAGGAGCGGGATGCCGGGTGGGTACGGCACGATACCAGTGGCAACGGTCCGGTCCGCAGCCTGTGTAACCGGCACCTGCTCGACCTCGTTTCTCACGAGTTTCCGGAATGCCTCTGCATAGGGTACTGCAGGTTCCGGCAGGATGGAGAAGGCCTGCTGGAGCAGTTCGCAAATCCTGTGTTCCTTCTTGAACGTGTGCATCTGGGAGACAAGATCCTGCAGCGTTAAGTCCTTGTAGCGTTCCGGGTACGTTTTCGGGAGATCTGAAAAGACGTCCTCAAGAAGAGCATTCTCATCATAAAGCCGCTTGAACTCGAAGAGCTCGGTGATAAGCGTCCCCCACTTCCCCTTGGTGATCCCCATTGAGAAGAGGAAGAGGATGGAATAATCGCCGGACTTCTCGTTGATGATCCCCCGGGTAT
>CAZMCL010000050.1:0-8919 GCA_964564375.1 uncultured Methanoregula sp.
CCGGGCGTTCATCGACGCGCCATACGGCTTCCTGTTCGTCATCATCCTTGCATTCGGGAGCGCGCTTACCCTGTTCTTCTGGGCCAAGTGGATGGGCAAGATAATCGCAGTCACGAGCGACAGCAAGAACATCGAGGGGGAGGTTGACAAAAGCGAATGGGCGGCGCTCGTCTTCCTTGCCGGCCTCACGTTTATCACCACGCTCGTCTTCCCGATGATCTCGACACACCTCCTCGAACCGTACCTCATGACGAACTACGGCCACATCGCGCAGCTCTCGCAGGACAACATCATCATCATGATCCTGATGCTCTTCCTGATCATGGTGATGCCGCTATCCATCCTGTTGCCGGGACGGAAACACCGGCACCTCGACCCATACATGTGCGGGAGGCCGACAACCCATGACATGCGCTTTGCAGGTTCCCTGGGCGTCCAGAAGAAGGTGGTGCTATCCAACTACTACCTGCAGGGCTGGTTCGGTGAGAAGAAACTGAAAAGCTGGGGCATCTGGCTTTGTTCGGCCGTGATCTGTATCATGGTTGCATCAGCCGTATTCCAGGGGGTTATCTGATGACAAATATCCTGATGGCTCTCATCTTTGTCCTCGTGGCCCCGGTCATCGGTGGCCTTGTGGCCGGTATTGACCGGAAGGTGACCGCCCACATGCAGGGCAGGGTCGGCCCCTCGGTCTTCCAGCCGTTCTGGGATGTGGGAAAGCTCTTCGAGAAGGAGAACGCCGTCGTGAACGAGACCCAGATCTTTTATGCTATCTGCTATGTCATCTTCATGGCTTTCACTGGGGCGCTCTTCTTTGCCGGCGGAGATCTCCTGCTCGTCATCTTTGCGCTTACGCTCTCCCAGGTTTTCCTCGTGCTGGGTGCCTTTGCAGCATATTCGCCCTACAGTTATGTCGGGGCGGAGCGCGAACTGCTCCAGATCATGGCTTACGAGCCGATGGTCATCCTGACTGCGGTCGGCATGTTTGTTGCCACCCGGAGTTTCAATGTCTCCGATATCGCGACCACCACAATACCTGTTGTCCTCGTAATCCCGGGCATCTTCTTTGGCTTTGTCTATATCCTGACCATCAAGCTTCGCAAGTCCCCGTTCGATATCTCCACCTCGCACCACGCCCACCAGGAGATCGTCAAGGGAGTAACTACCGAGTTTTCCGGCCCGTCGCTTGGCTTAATCGAGATCACGCACTGGTACGAATCAGTCCTCCTCCTCGGGTTCCTCTACCTCTTCTTTGGCTGGAACCCCCTGCTTGCAGTCGTCGCCATCATCGTCCTGTATTTCCTTGAGGTTCTCATTGACAATACAAACGCGCGTGTGCGGTGGCAGTTTGCCGTCAAGAGCGCATGGCTGGTTGCACTGGTTGTGGGGGTTATTAACCTTGCACTCCTCTACTTCCTCTCGGGAGGTGTATCATGACCTACCTTTCAAAATCCCCATGGCTTATTCACTATGATGCATCGAGCTGCAATGGCTGCGATATCGAGGTCCTTGCCTGCTTAACGCCAATGTACGATGTCGAGCGGTTCGGGATCATCAATACCGGCAACCCCAAGCACGCCGACCTCTTCGTCGTCACAGGTGGGGTCAATGAGCTGAACCGCGCAGTCATCAAAAACATCTACGACCAGATGCCGGATCCCAAAGTCGTGGTTGCCGTAGGCATCTGCGCCTGCTCGGGCGGAATCTTCCGCGAGTGCTACAACATAGCTGGCGGGATCGACAAAATTATTCCGGTCGATGTTTATGTCCCGGGCTGCGCAGCCCGTCCCGAGTCGATCATCGATGGTATCGTGACTGCTCTTGGAATTTTAGAAGAGAAGAGAACGAAGATGACGGCGGCTCCAAAGGAGACCGGACATCAAGAACAGGCGAGCCATACTTCAGGAGGCACACAATAATGGAACCACAGACAATCCACCCAATCAGTATCGGAGAGGTCCTCCAAAAAGCCGGGCAGGCAAAGAAGGATGGGTGCCGCCTCGTCCTGATGAGCTGCACGAAAATAGAAGATCTGTTTGAGATCATATACACGTACGAAAAGGATCTCAAGCTCACACACTACCGCATTACGGTAAAACAGGATGATGAGATCCCGAGCATCTCCGGCGTATACTGGGGTTCGTTTGTGTACGAGAACGAGATGAACGATCTGTACGGACTTCATGTAACGGGCATCAATATCGATTTCAAGGGCACGTTTTTTAAGACCTCGATCAAACATCCGTTCACGGTCACCATTACAAAGGAGGACGACGCATGTCAAAACAGGTAATCATCCCGTTCGGCCCGCAGCACCCGGTGCTTCCCGAGCCCATCCATCTCGACCTCGTTCTCGAGGACGAAACGGTAGTGGATGCCATCCCGACCATCGGGTACGTCCACCGCGGTCTCGAGAAACTCGTGGAGAAGCGGGAATATCCCGAGTATGTCTATGTCGCTGAGCGTATATGCGGCATCTGCTCATTCATCCACAGCCAGGCCTACGTGCAGGGTATCGAGCAGATCATGGGTCTGGAAGTTCCCGATCGGGCGCAGTTCCTCAGAACGATCTGGGGCGAGTACTCAAGAATGCACTCGCACCTCCTCTGGCTCGGGCTTTTTGCCGACAGCATGGGCTTTGAGAGCGTCTTCATGAACGCGTGGCGCCTGCGGGAGCACCTGCTCGATGACATGGAAGCGACAACCGGTGGCCGCATCATACAGGGCGTCTGCAAGGTTGGCGGTGTGCGAAAAGACATCGCTCCCGAGAAACTCGATGAGATGCTCAAGGGCTTAAAGGTCCTTGAACACGAGCTCCACGACCTGTTGAACGTGTTCCTCTTCGACAGCTCCATAAAGTACCGCCTCAGGGGTCTTGGGAAACTGTCAAGCGAGGACGCTTACTACCTTGGTGCGGTCGGCCCGACGTCCCGTGGCAGCGGTATTGATATCGATATGCGGAGCACCGGCTACGGTGCCTTCAACCGGATCAATTTCAAACCCGTTGTCGAGCACGATGGCGACTGTTATGCCCGCTGTGCGGTGCGGGCAAAGGAGTTATTCTCTTCAATCGACATCATCGAGCAGTGCATTAAGAAGATGCCCGATGGTCCGATCGATATGAAAGTGACCGGCGCACCGGATGGCGAGTACTTCAGCCGGGCAGAACAGCCCCGGGGCGAGGTCATCCATTATATCAAGGGCAACGGGAAGAGAAATCTCGTCCGGCACCGGGTACGGACACCAACGTTCACGAACATCCCGCCGCTTGTTACCCTCTTAAAGGGCTGCGAGCTTGCGGATGTGCCGGTGGTTGTGCTGACAATCGATCCCTGTATCGGCTGTTCGGAGAGGTGAGGTAAAAATGACCATTTTCCAGATGACAAAGACGGTCCTAAAGAGCCTCTTCTCCCGCCCGGCAACCCTGATGTACCCGGCAAAACCTGCCAAGAAGACCCCCCTGACACGGGGGCACGTACTGATCGACCCGGCAAAGTGCATAACCTGCCGGCTCTGCCAGCGCAAGTGCCCGACGGGGGCAATCTGCGTAGAGGTCAAGGAGAAGACGTGGCAGATCGACCAGATGCGCTGTATCGTCTGCAGTGCCTGTGTTGATGCCTGCCCTACGAAGTGCCTGACAATGGACAACCAGTACCGCCCGGCAATGACGGCACGGGGTGGCCTTGAGAAGTTCACCGTGGCAGGGCCAAAGAAGAAGGAGCCGGCACCAGACGCGTCAAAACCGGCAGAAAAATCAAAGGAGTAACTCTCTTTTTCAGGGGTTTTTTGAGTGCTGTTCAAGAAGGTCTGCCCGCGGTGCGGCCGACGATACCCGAAGAATTTCCCAACCTGCCTCGAGTGCGGGGCAACGCTGATTGACACCGAGAAGGTAGCAAAAAAGGAGGAACTGAAAAAATACCTCCCAATCCTTGGTATAATCCTCCTCTGTGGTGCCATCATTGCAGCAGTGCTCTTAATTGTCATTCCGCTTGTCCAGACGTCCCTTACAACCGGGCAGGAGTTCGGGACTCTTAGTAAGATCGCAGGACAGACGGCAACAGTCTCGTATCTCATGAACCAGCCGGCAAGCAATGGCAACCTCCAGATAACGGTCATAAAGATCCGCGATGGGGCAATGAGCGCCAACAGCTATAAGTTCCTCTTTGTGACAGTTGCCCTCCAGAACCTGCGATCAGATAGTCCAGTACATGTAGCTGCCAGCGATTTCCTGCTTCTCGATACCGCAGGCAATCCCTATCTCCCGCTCGCGCTTGGCGAGAATGTTGCCCAGGATATAGCCCCCCTCGATTCAGGATCCTATGATCTCATGTTCGAGATCCCACAGGATGCCGAAGACCTTAAAATCCAGTACAGTTATCCTTCAAGTGGGGAGCGGAGTGCACAGATCGTGCTTTTCCTTCTGCAATAACCCCCCGGTTCCATGCAGGTAAAACAGGTATCCAGTGTGGGCCCGGGGCAATAGAGCGCCCACACCATTGCAGGTCGCAGAAAAACCGGAGATTAAATCACCGGGCTTTATATGAATGCGGGTATCTGTTTTGTATAAGACAGTGCCATTACCATGTTTTCGGTCCTTCTCATAGATGATGAACCCGATGTTCTCAATGTCTTCCGGCTCCTTGCAGAACGAGCTGGCGATATGACCATTTATACTGCGGGTTCCGCTGAAGAGGGGTTCGGGCACCTTGAGAAAAACCGGTACGATGCAATCATCGTGGACTACGACATTCCCGAGATCAATGGCATCCAGTTCCTCAAGATCCTCCGGTCCCGCCGGAGCACCACTCCGGTCATCTTCTTTACCGGTGCAGGACGGGAGCACACTGCCATAGAGGCGCTGAACAACGGGGCGAACTTCTACCTCAAGAAAGCTGATGATCCCCCTCACCATCAGTACCAGCAGCTGGCATCAATGGTGAAGAGTGCCGTGGAGGGCAACTATCTGGGAAAACCCGTGGGGACCTCGCAGAAAGTGATCGAAGAGATGGTCCATTTCACGTCTGACCCGAGTTTTGCAATCGACCGCAACGGAAGCGTGATTGCATGGAACGATTCGCTTGAGCAGCTCACGGACATCCCGGCCACGGAGATGATGGGAAGGAAGGACTACGTGTATGCCGAACCCTTCTTTGGCATGCGGAAAAAGACCCTCCTGGATCTTGTACATGCCTCTGACGAGGAGATCAAAAAACACCATTACATGCTTATCAGCAGGGTACAGAAAGGGCCGGTCATTGCCGTCACCCGGGGCCAGAGGAAGGATGGGCGGGACTGGACACTCTGGACTAAGGCGATGCCCCTTTTTGACGGCCAGGGAAATTTTATCGCTACGGTCGGAACTGTTAAAGATGTCACGAACACGTTCAGCGATGTCATAATCAAGGAGAAGGGAGGACTTGAACCGCCCGATATTTCCTCTGGCGGGACCGCTCCTGTTCCATCAGGCAGTCTGATTAACAAGTTCCTAGGGAAGGCCACTGCCCAGTACAAGGAAGGCGCCATCCTGATGGGCCGGGAGAGGGACTACGACGGAGCGATCGCAGCCTTTGACCGGGCGCTGCAGATCGACGGGAACCTCGCATATGCCTGGAATGACCGTGGAATCTGCTACCGGGAGAAGGGCGATCATACCCTGGCGCTGAAGTCCTGCCTGAGGGCTGTTGAGCTTGCTTCGGAGAATGTCGAATGCCTCTACACCCTTGGCGAGACGCTCGAGACGATCGGCCTCCTGCACATGAACAGTAAGTATCTTGACTCCGCGATCCAGGTTTTCAAGATGGTGGTCAATATCATGCCCAACAACATGGCGGCATGGAACAACCTGGGCGTCTGCTACAAGGAGATGGGCAGGCACGAGGAGTCAAAGTTCTATTTCGACCGGGCACGGGACATCCATCTCTGGAATAAGAATACCCCGACGCCTTGCAAGAGGAGCGAGTACTACTGATCCAGAGGGGAAAGTTCAGATAAAGCTGAATGTCTCGGGCACCAGTGTCTGCAAATCGACCACAACAGCAAGCGCCGGTGTCGGGTTCACGTTCATCTGCTTCTGGAACTTGGTCTGCGACTGCCATGTTCCGGCATTGATGCCGAGAACGCCGCGATAGGTCATAATCCCCTTGATATGGACATGGCCGGTATGCAGGATCTCGGGCAGGGGGTCGATGATGAGCCGGTCGGTCTTCCCTGCGGCAATCGGTGTCCTGCGCCCGTAGGCCGGGGCGAGATGGCGCCGGACGAGCATCTCCTCCATCATCTGCCCGCTCTTGTCATATGATGCGCCGGGGATGAGGCCGATCATATCGTCGATGGATCGGCCATGGTACATGAGCACTCGTACGCCCTGCAGGCGCACGAGCGCGGGGTTCTCGACAAGTATACAGTTATTTGGGAATTTCCGTGTGAACTGCTCCGGCAGCACAGGCTGGGGTTCGGCACCCCGTACGACATCGTGGTTGCCGGGCGAGATAATGATCTTCATGCGGGACGGCAGGCCGCGCATCATCTCCGCGAAAGCATCGTACTGCTCGTAGATGTTTTTGATTGTCAGTTCCTGGTCCTGCCCGGGGTAGATGCCAATGCCGTCCACGAGATCCCCGGCAATAAGGAGATACCCGAAGTCGTTGTCCGAGAGCCAGTCGGCAAAACGGCCCCAGCTGTCCGAAAGGAACGTGTCGCTGCCCACATGGACGTCGGAAATGAAAACCGCCTTTCCCGGCTGCTCACTTTTATATGGGGCATTATCGATCCGGATATCGGGCCGGTAGAGGATCTCGGCAAAGAAGAGCTTGCCATCGTTAGAGAGTTTGCCCTTGACCCCGATGACCTCGTCATGGATGATCTTCTCGGCATCGGCAAAGGCCGGCCGGTCTTTCCGGAAGAGCACCGAAATGGATGCCGAGGTGTCCTCGATCTCGGCAATCCGGTGCCCGTTTTTCGTGGTGCTTACGTCAACGACCATCCCGATAACGGTGCAGTCTTCCTGCCGGTAGCGGGTACTTCTGGTCAGGGCTTCGATGGGCATGGCCCCGGCCCGGGCCCGGATCATGCCGCCGAGGCGGTTGAAACGGTCGCGGAAGTAGTGTAGATAGTCGCTGGTCCCGTTCACCGCACCCGAAGTACCGGCGATCCCGGTCATGACTTCCACCTCGGGCTCGATGTTGAACCGTGTCCCGTCCCGCGTGGGATGGACACCGGGGATGTGCTTTGCGGAAACGACAATGGTGTCCTTTGGGACACTTGCGATGATGCGCTCGATCAGGTCATCCTCGTCCTGCTCAAGGATATAGCGCACCACCTCGGGGTGCACCTGGAGCTTCGTGTCGAGGAACCGGTGCGTGATCTCCTGCGCATCAAGCATACCGGAATATCGGCGGTCAGAGAAAATATAGGCTGTTGTTCCGGCATGGGAAGTGAGGGCGTGCATGATCATATGGGCAGGATTCATGCCCGCTCCGGACAAATCCGGTATACCTAACCGGAGACAGAAAATTGCTGAACGAAATACTCTCCACGCTGGTGCTTGGCTTTCTCATCGGGCTGACCGGGGCGCTTGCCCCCGGGCCCACGCTGGTTGCCACCATCAACGCATCCCTTGCCGGGAACTGGACGGCAGGTCTCAGGGTCTCGCTTGGCCATATCATCATCGAGACAGGAATTGTCTTTTTGATAATCCTTGGCCTGGCGAGCGTAGCCGCGCCCTTCACAACGGCAATCGCCGTAATAGGGGGTATGGCGCTTGTTATATTCGGGGCAATGACCGTTACCGGCAGCCGGACCGCAACACTATCAGCCGCTCCACAACAGGCGGCAACCAGCCCCTGTATGGCGGGATTCCTGACCAGCGCCGCAAACCCCTACTTCTGGATCTGGTGGCTCACGGTGGGAAGCGCCCTCCTCATCTCCTCGCTTGAAGGCGGGCTCATCCTTGCTGCTGCCTTCATGGCCGGCCACTGGGCAGCCGACACCGGCTGGTTCACGTTCGTCTCAACCAGCGTTGCCAAAGGAAAGACCATCCTCTCCGATACTTTGTATCACCGCATTATGGCAGCCTGCGGGGTCTTTCTCATCCTCTTTGGCCTGTATTACCTTGCGGGCGCGTTCCTTTTTTGCTAGCACCCTCCCGCATGGTTAATGTGGAGGGGATCCAACACTATACCAGAACTCTCAAAGGACGATCTTATGGCTGATCCCGCACCCTCCCGCGACAACAAATCCCTCTTTTCACAGTTCCGCTCAAGCGATCACTGGGCAGTCTCACTTGCACGCGACCTCATCTGGGTGGTTGCGGTTGTCGGTAGCATCGCCCTCTTTCTGTATCTCGTCTGCGGCACGTGGCCCGCGGTTGTCACGATAGAGTCCGGCAGCATGATCCCCAACATGAATATTGGGGACCTCGTGGTTGTGGTCGAGAAGGATCGGTTCGGGGAACTCCAGACCTGGGATGGCGGGAAAGTCACCGGTTATAAGAAATTCAATGATTACGGGGATGTCATCATCTACCGCCCGAACGGCGTTTCGGACTTCTGGGCCTCGATAGGTGTCCTCCCGCTTTCAAAGCAGCACCCGATCATCCACCGTGCCATGACCTGGATCGACGCAGGGGATCCGGTTCCCTCGTACCTCAATATCTACCGCGGGGCGGTTACTCCATCGGGGTACCTTCCGGTCACTGTGAGTGGTGAGACAGCGGATGGTTTCAGGATCCTTACCGTTACAGCGGCTAAGGCCCTGCCGTCAAACTATACCACGACAACCCGCGATGTAACCTGGACAACCCCGCTTGGCAGCTATGTTCTGCCTGCTGATACGATGGTCAAGAATTCAGGTTATATCCGTAATACCGATACCATCGCAACCCATGGCGGGTACGTGCTCGTGGAGCAGGGCGCGGTGCAG
>CAZMCL010000051.1:0-3873 GCA_964564375.1 uncultured Methanoregula sp.
GGATCTCCTCACCAAAGGCAAGGCTCTTGAAAAGTTCCGCCAGATAATCGAGATCCAGGGTGGGGACCCGACAGTAAAATCATCGGATATCGCACCCGGCGAACACCAGTTTGTGGTCAGATCCCCATCATCAGGGTATGTTATTGAGATGAACAACCGCTCGCTCATCACGCTTGCCAGGACGGCCGGAGCCCCGCACGACCGCGGTGCAGGAATCCTCCTCCATGTCAAGAAAGGTAACCGTGTCAAGGCCGGCGACCCCATCTTTACGATCTTTGCGGACCGGAACTGGCGGCTCCAGAACGCCCTTGAAGAGGGACGCAGGCTGATGCCGGTCATTGTTGAGGGAATGCTCCTCGACCGGGTCCCCGCTATAACGGAGATGTAGACCGATGTGCTGATATATAAGCAGGTGGCGATTATTTATTATGAATACACCTCGCCATCGCCTCCTTTTTGTGCTGCTCTGTGTATTCCTGCTCTGCAGCACGGTGCAGGGAACGGACCTGCTCATTACCGTTCAGGATAGTATTGATAACACCTCCATCCCCCAGGCAACAGTCTTTGTGAATGGGGCCAATTATGCCCGGACGAATAATAATGGTCAGGCAACCCTCATCCATGAGGGTATCGATGACCAGCTCATCCGTGTTGCCATGTCCGGGTACGATGACTGGGAGCAGACTGTGGCAAAAAATGCCACGGATGTTTATGCGAACCTGACCCGGAAAACCGTAACCCTGAAAGTGAACCTCGTCGATTCTGACACGCTGGGGCCGGTTTCCCTTGCAAAAGTCAACATCTCTGCAGTGAATATCACCGAAGGAAAGTTTACGGATGCTGATGGAGCTGCAACCTTTGCCGTAAAAGCGAATTACTATTACACGATTGATATTGCGGCAACCAATTACCAGCCCCAATCGTCGACCGTAGATATAGGGACTGAAAATAAAGATGTTACCTACCAGCTGCTGTCGAGCCAGCGGTTCTCGGTGATTGTTAAGGACAAGGATACCCAGCTGCCGGTTTCAGATGCCGAGGTGTGGATTGAGGGGACACTCGCTGGAAAGACAGATTCACGGGGCATCCTCAACACACCAATCACTAGGGGAAACACCTACACGTTTGAGATCACCGCACCTGGCTACCAGGCCGTTTCAGAATCCCGGACAATCACTGATACCGATGCGATCTATTCGGTTGATATTACCAAAGCAGCAATCGGGGCGTTCATCTATGTGTTTGACGAGAGGAAAGCGCCGCTTAATGGGGCTGATGTTTATTTCAACGGGACGCTGACCGGTACAACCAACGAATATGGACGGAGTAACTTCCCCTCGCTGGTATCCGGGGTGTATCTGGTTGAAGTCCGGAAGAGCGGCTTTGTTCCGGCCAGCCGTACAATTGTGGTATCGGGTGAGCCCGATGATCACACGTTTGACCTCTCATTTGAGAATGCCGCCCTCTCGGTTTTCGTGCAGGACCGGGACCAGAAGAATGTTCCAAATGCGACCGTTCTTGTCAACGGGGCTGATAAGGGGATCACCGATGGCCGTGGTCAGCTGGTGACCAATGTAAAATTCAATACCCCCTTGAATATCACGGTCTCCAGGGAAGGATATGCAACGGCAACGGTCCTGGAAGAGGTCATCCAGGGGAATGCAACGGCAACGGTCAACGTGACTCTTGATAAGAATACCGACTGGGGTCTCGTCACGATAATCGGTGCCGGGGTAATTCTTATCATCCTCATTTTTGTGGCAATACGGAAGCTCGGCGGCAGGAAACACCGGCATGTCATGCGAAGGGATGAGATTTAAAATCCACAACTAATTTTTGGATATTTGGCGAATCTGGGTTAAAATTTTCGTAATTTAAAATTACAAAACTTTATATATTAAGCGCGACCACTATCTTTTCCAGAGTGTTGGATATGCGAGCGCGAGCTGGAATTTTGTTAATAATCGGATTGGTGCTTCTCACGGGAACGACCGTGTGGGCAGCAGACCCGTTCATCATTACAAAAGTGAACACAAGCAAAGAATTTCCGATTGCCAATGGTGTGGATACCGCTGAAATTACGATAAGTGTACAGAATACGACTACCTTGGCATATGTTGAGGGAGTTTCTGTCTATTTCACGGTTGACAGCAGTATGGGTTCAATGAGCCCAACATCAGTTACTACCGATGCGACTGGCTCTGCAATTACCACGTTTAAAGTTAAAACGAGAAGCGGGACTGCTCATATCAATGCAACTGCCCAGTATGATACGCTGTCAAATGCCATACCAACAAATATCGACCAGAATATCGATCACGACAGCCCCTATATCCCGATCTTCTATCATCCGGCATCAGGTACAATCAAGACCGAAGCGCCGCTCACGATCACCTTCACTGACCGGTGGGGAAACCTCATCGATTCCCGGAACCCGGCCGAGATTCATACTGTTACGCTCCATGTCCATGGCCCCTCCCCGGATGACTGCGGTTTTATTGAAGGCGCAACGTTTCCTCATGATGTTTCCAAAACCCTTGACGCGAATGGCAACATATCCGCAATTATCAGCCTGACCTCACGTGCCGGTGCCAATAATATTTTACTGGACCGGTTCGGCAGTATACCCGATAAAATGAGATCGATTGTTGCAGTTTCGGATGCTGAACCGTACCGGATTGAGGCAATGATCGATCCCAGCGGATCTCCCCCAACCGTTGTTGCAGACGGGACGAGTATATTTACCATCCAGTACATCCTTTATGACCAGTTTGATAATCCGACAACGGGCCAGCCACTGAACCTCACAACATCAGCCCCCGAGTACTATCCTGATCGGCCCACTTCTTCAAATGGGGATGTCTGGTATACTTACGGGCCAAAATCATTCACTGGGTTATATACGCTGACGGCAACTGCTGTGAATAACAAGTCTGTGCAGAATTCCATGACGGTGCGGTTCTATAACAGCAGCCCGTCAAATGTTGAGATCACGGCAAGTCCCCAGTCAATGCCGAGCCGCGATGCAAACCCTGATGTTTATTCAACGGTATCGGCCAAGGTTGTCGATATTGTCGGCAACCCTGTTTCCGGCGAGGTTGTATCCTTTGATATCCACAGTATCGTATACTCCCCGGCAACAGTGGGGTATACGGACAAGCCCTCATTCTCCAAGACATCAGAAGTAATTACTGCCAGTGCCACCACTAATGCCAATGGCATTGCATCCGTCCAGTTCTATCCCACGAACTTCTCGGTCTTTGGAGACCCCGGATATGAACAGAGTGCTACCGGTACCGGGACAATCACGGCAACATGGAGCGGTGTCGAGCGGGATGTAGACCTGACATGGAAGAATTATCCCTACCTGAGTGCGATTCTTACCATCACCCCCTCACAGGTTACCGTTGGTGATACCGTTGATATCAACCTCAAGATCAACGGTGACGGCTGGGCCCTGACCTCCAAGCCCATTGATGTAGTGATGGTCACCGACCGCTCGGGAAGTATGTTATATGATCAACCTGACCGGATGGTCGGGGCCATGGATGCTGCAATTCTGTTCAACACACAGATGAACAACAACCAGGACCGTGTCGGTCTTGTATCCTTTGGCGATCCCAGCGGCGGGATTGCAAAACTGGCTCCGACCTGGACTGGCAGCTCATGGGGCTGGAGCGATGTATATGGGTATTATTATTGGGTTTACCGGGATTCTGATTATGACTGGGATCAGTCCCATTCGAATTATCTGACATCATCCGATCATCACCAATATGTCCTCGCCCACTACCCCGGTAGTCCAAAAGATTATGGATCAGATCTTGCCTCTCTCGAATTACCTCTCACGGCAAATCCGATAACAAATAAAGC
>CAZMCL010000051.1:3973-8899 GCA_964564375.1 uncultured Methanoregula sp.
GCCGGTGACCTGCGGGAATCGGCAGGTGTTGACACTACGGTTGTCATGGACTTTGGATCAATCATCGTGAATGACCAGCTGGACACTTCCGGGGAAGTCTTCGCGTACGTTGCAGACCCGGAAACTGACGGGATTACCGATACATTTGCCGCATATCCGGCGAATCTGGGATCAACCATGGTCCGAAAATATAATGAAACGGACGAGCTCATCCCCGGTTCCGGTTATTCGCAGGTCGGGCCGCTGTGGGATAATATGACCCCTTATTGGAACACCAATAATCAATTATATTTCGATGTCGGGGAGGTGAAGCTCAAAGAAACGTGGGAGACCAATTTCCGGATGCGTGTCCTCAAAGAAGGCAGTATCAGCCTGATGGGTCCCAATTCAATTGTCACATTTACTGATGTCTATGGTGTTGGAGGATCTACCCTGAAGCTGGAGAACCTCAGCTCCTTCACAGCAACACAAAGCACCGTCTTTACCGGTGCAACATGGCAGACCATCACCATCTCTGATCTCAAGCGCACGGATACGGCGGATGGGATGGGGGATCTTACCTCAACGGTTCCGATAACATGGACGACAGATTATTCTGGTTTCCGCCCGGTGACACACGATGTTTATTTCATCCACGATTACGATCCACCGGTCCGGTTCGACCAGATAGTGACCACTGGTACCGGCCAACACACGCTGTTCTCCCAGCTGGATATGACCACTCTTCAGCCGGGCGGTTACCAGATCCAGGTACATGCTCACGCCGCTGATGCCGAGGCAACCGATACCATTGGGCCCTGGTCATACAACACCCAGACCCGGGCGTTCATTAAACTGGAATAATCAAGCCCCTCTTTATTTTTTTTGCTCTGTCGAATTCCTCAAAGTACTCAGATGCTCAAAGGGGCTTCGCCCCGTACGCTCGTGATATCCCCGCATGCGATAATGACGTTTGAGCATGTCTTTCAGACTGAGAAATTTTTTCGTCAGATGAGATGGCGTGGTAACTGGGGCTGCCGCAAAGGCGCCCTTTCTGGTCGGTGGTCCCCATCGTAGCGAATGAAGAATCCTGCCAGGCCCTGATATTAAAAAATTCAGCAGCGGACCCAGCGGGAATCGAACCCGCGTCCTTGGGTTCGAAGCCCAAGAGGATATCCTCTACCCTATGGATCCTTCCCAACTTCTTTACATCAAAAGATATTAAGTATTCTCTACCGACAAACTACTCAATGATTTTATCTGCATCAGAGTTTGCCCGCCGCGTGGTCCCGGATAAAGGTTCGGGCAAACTTGTCATCACCCCGTATAATATGGAATGCCAACAGCCGGCATCGTACGATCTCCGTGCAGCATCGGATACGCTGATGCCCCGGGGAACCTGTACCCTTGTTCCGACCACCGAATGGGTGGAACTCCCCACGGACATTGCCGGGACGCTGATGTGCCGGTCCTCGTTTGGGCGCCGCGGGGTGCTGCTGGGAGCCGGGTATGTGGACCCCGGGTTCCGGGGGCAGCTCACCCTGTGTCTCACCAATATGGGGAGTGAAGATATCAGTATCCGAAAAGATGACCGTGTTGTGCAAATGATCCTTCACGAGGTACGGGAAGGCAACCACGGGTATGCGGGACAATATCAGGACAGCCACGGTGCCGTGGAGGCGAAGTGACCATGATCCGAACCGAACGTAAATATATCGAAATTCTGCGGATTCTCCGGGAACACCAGGATCCCATGGGCGCAAAACGTCTCTCCGAACTGATGGCCGAGCGGGGTTTTGTGTTAAGCGACCGTGCGGTCCAGTACTACCTCAGCTACCTCGATACCATGGGTTTTACCGAGAAAATCGGCAACCAGGGTCGTATCCTGACCCCTGTGGGTATGGCCGAGACAGACAATGCCCTTGTTGATGACCGGATCGGCTTTGTCATCTCAAAACTTGAACGCCTGGCCTACCGGAGCACCTTCGATCCTGCCACCAGCACGGGGGATGTTGCATACAACCTCTCCATGGTTCCCGAGGAGTCCTTTGAGACGACACAGGCGATTTTCGATGATGTCGCAAGGATGGGATGCGGATTCTTCAACACCTACAAAATAATCGATCGCGACCCGCGGATTCCTTCCGGTTATGTGGGTTTCATCACCCTCTGCAGTATCTCCATGGATGGAGTATTCCTGCGAAAAGGGATTCCGGTAAAAATGGCATTCGGGGGAAGGCTTGAGATTGAGAACGGGACGCCGCAGCAGTTCAGGGACCTGATCGGGTACCGGGGCACAACAATCGATCCCCTTGAGCTGTTCATCTCCTCCGGCCTTACCTCAATTTCAAGTTACACCAAGTCACGGACCGGCATAACGCTTGCAAATGTCCGGGAAGTGCCCGCGTCGGCACAACCACAGGTCGAGGAGACGATCCGGCTTATGAATGCCTGCGGTTTTGTTTTCCCGGTCACCATGGGCAGCCATGTCTTCAACCTGCCCCCGAACCCCTACCGGCTCTCCATTGTCGCGTTCAGCGGGCTCAATTATATCGGGAACTGCGTTGAGCATGGGATCGAGGTCAAAACCGAGATCGGGGCGGGGAACATCCCGTTTGCAAAAGTGCTGGGCGACTCTTGATCAGATCCAGGAAATATCATCTGTTTTTTTACCCTTTTTATCAGGCTGTTTTACCTGATGATCCGGAGGGGTTCCGTCATCCTCGTCCTCAGGAACAGGATGGATTTTTCTGCCGGAGCCGGACTTGGTTTTGGGTTTCAGGCTGGTGTGGATAAGGGGGGCATCCTTTGTCATGGCGGTTTTTTGTTTCTGCACCTCGCGGCCTTCAAATACGCTATCTTTTGCCCGTATTGTGGTATCCCTGATGACGAGCGTCAGATCGCTGTCGTCATCTTCAGGAGGATACTCTTCGGTTGATGAAGGCGGGGCACGTACTTCCTCATCAGGAACTGGCTCGCCTCTTTCGGTTTCGGCAACCGTTGGTTCCGCCTTACGGGAAACCAGCTTCCGTTTTGTGATGATCACGGTCTTTTGTTCCTGTTGCTCATCCGGTATGGCCGGCCTAGGTTCCTCCTGCAGGGTGGCAGGTTTCATGTGAATCTCGTGTCGCCTCCTCACCGGCTCACTGGGGGGCGGGGGCTCCTCCATAAACTCCTCGTCTGCCGGTTTTCCCCGCCCGGCCATTGCCTTGAGGCGCTGTTTTTGCAGTTCCCGCTCGATTCTCTGCCTGGCGGCATCCCTGGTGCCTGCGGAGGACAGGCTTGTTGGAGATGCAGTTGTTCCCCGAACTGTACCGGTTTTATGGGACTGTGTCGGAGTAACAGATGTTACCGCTCCTGGATGAGCATGCAGCTTGGATGTGGGAGCTGGTTTCCGGGAATGTGAATCCCCCTCTTTGGTGACGACAACCCGATGCCGTGAACTCTTAGGAGGCACTGCATCACCCGGCGACGTGCTCGTTTCCGGAACGGAATCGGCGGGGACCTCGGTAATGGAAGGGAATTTTCTCTGGATCTGCTTACCGCCCCATACAGGATCTGCAACCGGGCGCTCCTTTTGTTGGGATTGCAGGGAATCCGCTGTTCGGGATAGTATCTCATCCTCTTTTCTCATCGCTGCCGGAAGGATAATCATCTCATCCCGGATTGTCTCATTACCTGATGTCAGGGAAATGGAAAAATCCGACTCGACCGGACTATCGTCTGAGATCCCCATCCGTCGCTTCGACGATGATGAATGTTGAGTGCGGATTTCCCGGAGCTCGCTGAGCCGGGGAATGTTCTCGAGACCCGAGAGCATGATGATGATCGCGACGTTTTGGGTATTCACGACCGGGTAATCCCCGGATCGGGTTTCAAGGCCGGCAATGGATCGGTCGATCCATTTCCTGACCGTCATAAATCCTTTCATGGAGAGCTCCTGCGAGGGGCCGGCAATGAGGATGAGCGCCTTGTGGGCGCTGGTCATATCGCAGGGAGTTGAGATCTCGTGGTAAATTGCCTGTTTTGCAAGGTCTACAATACGGGACGCCTTTTTCTTGTTCTCCTCATCAAAAACCCCCTTTGGCCGGAACTGGGAGAGGAATGCGAGCGGGTTGCTGGGCAGACGATCCACGGCATATCCGATGGTGATGAATCCCATCCCTTTCATGGTGTTGAGCACTTCACCGGAATCCAGCACCACCTCAGCAAGGTCGATCCCGCCGTCGGCTCTGAACTCCCCGGCCCGGAGGATCAGGCTGATCCTTCGGACAATTCCCTCGTTGAGGAGCTGGTAGGTAGCAAGTTCCGGGGATAGTTCCGGTTCATCCTTGGCCAGACCGAGCCGGTGGGCAAGGCTTTTTTCCTTTTTTGCCCGTGTTCTTTTAAGCGCCCTGGTCTTTTTGTACCACGTCTCGTTATCGAACAGGATCATCCCGTCAAGAAGCGGCGAAAGGATATCGATATCATCGGCGGCCTTTGCCGACCGCTTCTCCCCTTCGGCAAGGCAGGGCAATGTGACCAGCCCGAATAACGGTTCAACGATCTGTGAGCGCAGGCCGGTGATAACATGCGGGGCGATATCGGCCATCCCGCCCCCCAGCCCCAGACAGATGAATACCGCATCCGTTTCCCCGGATTCAAGGTTGTGAATCCTGGATATGATATCCGCGATATCAATCGTGACCGTATCTTCAGTGCCGCGGTCGTGGTCGGACACCTCTGGATCCATGGCCGGGAAGTACAACCGGGAATTTTCCGGGAGTGCGGTGAGCTGTTGCAGGGCACTCTCATCAATATCCACAGCCAGCCCCTGGACGCACGCCACTTTACTGCTTTTCCGGTCCGTTGAGTAGAGACTATCAACGATCCGGGATCCTGCCCCCCCCAGCCCGATTGCAACGATTCGCATTATATATACCTGTAGAACCCGGAATGACGCTAGTG
>CAZMCL010000052.1:0-8877 GCA_964564375.1 uncultured Methanoregula sp.
CATAGATGACCGCGGACTGGCCGGCGCCGATCCTCTCCCCGTACCGCTTCACAAATTCCTCTTCGTGTTCCTCGCCCCCTCCGGGAGCTTCGATGTAGTTGTCTGCCATTCCTCTGTTACTCCTCAATACCACAAATACGTGTAATCAGTAATGGGGTTTGTTGCTCCTAAACACTTCGATTGGGGGGCGGATTTGACCCCATAATGGGAGAGGGGATGGGTGCAGGAACGAGAGGCGGGATACAGCACTCCGTTAAAATCTGCTCATTATTAAATACCAAATACTTCAGGTCTGTTGAAATCATTGATTATATTCAGACGCTCCCGGGGGCTTTGCTTACGCTCTGCCCCCGCCCGCTCTTCGATCTTCCGGTTCAGCCGGTCCGCGATCCGGTCCTGCCCGTCCCGTACCCGGGTGCGAACAGTCTTTCCGCTTTCGTTCTGCACCTTACAGTTTTGCCGCGGCCGCCCGGGCCAGGTCGGTTGCGATTTGGGTCCCCGAGGTCTTTGCTTTAACCATAACAGTTTCGAGGATGTTGGCTTTGGTGAAGACTATCATGGTCATGGGGTTCTGCTGCGACGTGCCGGCCGGTCCCGGGAGTTCCCGGACACCAGCTTCATATCCCCCGGCAGGAAAAGGGATGATGAGGGAAGAGTGCTCATGAAAAATATCATCCTTACCGGAATGCCGGGTTCGGGAAAGAGCACGACCGGGGTCGTGCTGGCAAAGACGCTCGGCCGGGCGTTCATCGATACGGACCTCGTCATCCAGGAGCGGACCGGGCGGTTCCTGCAGGAGATAATCGACACGGACGGCCCGGAGGCGTTTTTAAAGATCGAGGAGGAGGCCATCCTGGCACTCGAACGCCGCAACGCTGTCATCGCGACAGGGGGAAGCGTTGTCCTGATCCCGCGGGCCATGGAGCACCTTAAGGAGACGGGGATCATCGTCTGCCTCGCGATATCCTTTGAGGAAATGGTGCAGCGCCTTGACGACATCAGCAGCCGGGGGGTCGCGCTCCTGCCCGGCCAGGACCTCCGTACAATGTACCAGGAGCGGGTCCCGCTCTACACGAAGTACGCGGATATCACGGTCGACGTAACAAGAGAGAGTTTTGAAAAGAGGATAGGCACCATCCTGTACGAGCTTGAGCAGTACCACGTATAGGGCCTGGCAGGGCCGCATCTCGTTTTACCCGTCTGCCCGGATCGCGTCAAGGAACGCCGGCCCGTACCGCTCGAGCTTGAACGGCCCCACACCACTGATGGCGGCAAACCCCCTGTTGTCGGCAGGCCGGGCAGCGGCCATCTCGCGGAGGCTCCGGTCCGCAAAGATCATGTAGGGGAGCACTCCCCGCTTCTCTGCAAGGTTCTTCCGTACGGTTTTCAGGCGGAGGAAGAGGGCCTCCTCCGCGTCCTTTCCTGAAATGCCGGCACATGCGTCGCATGCCCCGCAATTGTCGGCAGGATACGCCTCGCCGAAGTACCGGAGCAGGTTACGGCGCCGGCAGCCCGGTCTCTCGCAGAAGTCCCGCATGGCGTCTATCTTTGCAAGCGCGACCCGGAGGCTGCCTGTGGTATAGTCATCGCGGGCGGCAAGGGCCCGGAGCCGTGCAGCATCGCCCGGGCTGTAGAGGAGGACGCACTCGCCGGGCTCGCCGTCACGGCCGGCCCGTCCGGTCTCCTGGTAGTAGGCCTCGGGAGAGCGGGGGAGGCTTGTGTGGACCACGAAGCGGACATCGGGCTTGTCGATGCCCATCCCGAAGGCAATGGTTGCGCAGACTGCCTGCAGTTCCCCCTTCAAAAAGGCGTCCTGCACCGAATCGCGAACCTGCCGGGAGAGGCCGGCGTGGTAGGCGGCAACGGCAAACCCGCATTTTTTTGCCGAGCGGGCCAGGTCTTCGGTCTCCTGCCGGCTCCTGCAGTATACGATGCCGCTCTCGTTCCGGTGATGCCCCAGGTAGGTGCGGAGGAAGATGTCGGGATTGGTCTTCTTCTGTACCCGGTAGGTGAGGTTCGTGCGGTCGAAACTCCCCACAAACTCCTGCGGTCGCACAAGGCCGAGCTGCCGGGCGATGTCCTTTCTTACATCGGGAGTTGCGGTTGCTGTCAGGGCTATGACCGGGACACCCGAAAACATCCTGCGGAGGCTTGCGAGCTGCCGGTACTCCGGCCGGAAGTTGTGGCCCCATGCGGAGATGCAGTGTGCCTCGTCGACCGCGATGAGCCGGAGCGTGCAGTCTCGCAGGCAGGAGAGGAACGCGGGCTGCACGCAGCGTTCGGGGGAGACGAAGAGGAGGCGGAGAGTGCCCTCCCGTAACGAATCTTCGATCCGGGCCCGCCCGCGGGAGTCAAGGGCGCTGGTCCATGCAGCGGCCGGAATGCCCCGGCGGTTGAGGTCGTCCACCTGGTCCTTCATCAGCGCGATCAAGGGGGAGACGACAAGCGTCACCCCGCCAAAACGGAGGGCGGGCAGCTGGTAGCAGAGCGACTTGCCGCTCCCTGTGGCAAGGATCGCAAGCGTGTCCTGCCCTAAAAGCACCGAGCCGATGATCTCCTGCTGGAGCGGCCGGAATGCGGTGTGGCCCCAGTATTTCTGTAAGAGTTCCTTTGCCGTGTCCATTACCGATGCCCGCCGTTGTATGGGAGAACGTTCGGGAGGGAGTTATAAAAAGGGCCGGGAGCGGGGGATGAAAGTGAATGGGAGGGGATGGTGTTGGACCGGATTCCCCGGATTGGCGCACCGTAAAATCTGCATCCTTATATCGGATATTCCGGCTTTTCTTCAGGCTAATCGAAATTAAAATGTTTAAAATAATAGTATTTTATACATTATAATCAGTGATTAATGAATGAACCATAGTGCAGCAGTATCAGAATCGATCGATTATTCAAAGGAAGCATTTATGGGAAAATGGGCCCGCTGGATCATCTTTGTCATTCTCGGTCTTCCCATGGCGCTGATGCCCTTTGTCTTTGACGCGAACACGATTGCCGACAGTACAAACTTCCAATGGGACCAGGTCCCGTGGGGCCAGGTTGCCGTGCTCGTCATTGTCTCAATCCTCCTCTCGTTCTTCATCTCGGGGTACGTTGTCCGGATTTACCGCGGGGTAAAACCCGCCCCGGACTTTGATGAATGGGGAACCCTCTTCCTCGATGGCTTCAAGGTGCAGGTCCTGAGTCTTATCTGGTGCCTGCCGGTGATAATTCTCATCCTTGTCGCGCTGGGTCTCTCCATTGTCGGGCTGGCATCACCCGGCTCGGGATCGATCGGGCTGCTCCTCGGGCTGCTGGTCGTGTTCGCCATCCTGATGGTCCTTGCCGTTATTGTGTCCTTTTTCATCCCCATGGCCCTGATCCGGTTCGCCCGTACGGGAAGCATCAGCGAAGGCCTCCGGTTCTCGGCAATCTCGGAGCATATCGGGAAGATCGGCTGGGGCCAGTACATCATCGCACTCATCGTCCTCTTTGCTGTCATGGTCATATTCGGCATTGTTGTCATGGTCCTCTCGCTCATCCCCTTCATCGGGTGGGTCCTGAAACTCATCGTTACCCCCCTGCTGACGGTGTTTGCCGCCCGGTACTACACGCTTGTTTACGAGCAGGGTGAGCCGCAGCCGGCTGTTGCCTGATTACCGGTGATTTTTCTTTTTATTCCGGAGATGCGAAGGACCTCCACTCCCCTTAATAAAAGGAGTGCCTGGTCCGGACTCCCCATGCCGCCTCTTCCCGTTACGTCCTGCCCCGGAAAATTTCCCGTCTTACGCCTTCTTCGTCCCCATGATCTCCGATGCCGGCGCCTCGAACTTTGCCGCCATGTGCGAACCGTCGCAGAGGGGCTTGGTCTTCGACTGGCCGCAGCGGCAGAGGTAGCAGGGGGATTTGAGCGGCTTCTCCCCGGCATCAGTCTTCAGTATCAGGCTCTCGTCCGTCTCCAGCATGTTGGGCCCGTTGGGCAGTGACTTGATCTTCATGGTATGCCCTCTTGTTTCGGGAAATAATGAGGTTTTGGGTAAAAAACGGGATGGGAAGTGCCTTCACGGACCCGTCTTCGGACGGTACCGGTTTTCAAAACCCGATGTACTGCACCGGCTCGTCCGGGTGGGCTGCCTCGTAGTGTTTCCGGAGGTGCATCCGGATATCCATGTACGTCTTGAGAGCGAGGAAGAGGACGAGCACTGGGAGCACGGTGGTAAACCCGAGGAACATGAGCACGAGCACCACCATGGAGCCGAAGATGATGGTTAAGTGCATCGGGATGATCCGGTTGTAGGGCCGGAAGAACTCAGCTGTCACAAATTTCGCCCCCTGCGTTTCGCTGCCCCGGTGGTAGAGGTACGAGTAGAGGTGATTTGCAAAAAAGAGGGCGCAGGCAGCCCAGATGCCACTATTGGAAAAATCGACCGGGCCAAAGAGGCCGCCCTCGACAATGAACGCGAAGTACACCCCGTGGAAGATGCCGTAGTGCACGCAGAAGAACCCGGCCATGACGCCCTTGTAGAGCCCGACCGAACGCTCGCTCCAGACCGCCTGCTTTCCGGTCTTCTCAGCGGTTGCCCTGTTCATGTCGGCTGCAAGGATGGCACTGTCGGCACCAAGGATAGTGATGACGGCAAAGATCCCGATGATGATGCTCTGCGCCCAGTACACGAAAAGGACCGTGGCAAGGTCCCAGTTCTCTAAGATGGCGAGAAAGATGGTTATGATATTTGCCGCAAGCAGGGCCTGGAGGGAGGGATCCGTTGAAAAATCCTCCGGCAGGACGCGGGAGAGGGTGCCTGGGAGCTGCATGGTCCGTATGCTCGTGTTGGCCGGGCCGGTTCATGGATGTTGTGGTTTTTAAGTTTTCATGCCCAGGCTCAGGAAAAACAGGTTTTCTCCCCGGTACCTGCACCCCGTCAGGCAACCGTGGAATAAAATAGAAATACTGATATCAACTACGGTTCATCGTTCACTAATCTCTCCTGCTGGTGGAATGCCTTGTGAAACAACGCCCGTTTTCTGTTATCATCCTCGGTCTGTTCCTGATATCGCTCCTTGCCGTTCCCGTCCTTGCGGCTACCGTGACCTGCCCATCGTCCTGCTCCTGCCTGCTCCCTGACGAAGCAAAAAAGGCCGGCTCTCCCGGTTACTGCGGGGGCAAGCAGGCTGTCTGCGGGTACGACAAGCTGCAGAACGAGAAGTACTGTTACGAGAAAGCAACGACCACGACCACAAAGCCGGTTGTGACGACAACCCAAACAACGGCCCCCGTCCCGGCGACCTGCCCGTACGGCTGCAATTGTTACACGGCTGACGACGGTAAGGCAAACGGCCTTGCGCTCTGCGGGAGAACGCAGACACTCTGCGGGTACAGCCCGGCCCAGCAGCCGATGTACTGCCATTCCGTTCCGGTGACTACGACAACGGCAGCGACTTTGCCAACCACACCCTGCCAGGCCCCCTGCGTCTGCACGGATGCGGAGAAAGCAAAAGCCGCAGGATATGTCCCCTGCGGAGCGGCGCAGGTGCCGTGCCTGTACACGGCGGACCAGAGCCCCCTGTACTGTTTTGGCCCGCCAGCGGTCACTGCCACGCCCACGGCCACCGTTACTTCAACGCCAACGAAGATGGCGACTCCCACCGCGACCGTGACCGCAGCACAGCAGCTGGTCACGACAACCTTTCTTGTGATCAAAAAGACCCCGGAGAAACCCTCGCTGGGTGACCGGGTCATGTACGAGGTGGCCGCTGCGGCCGGCAGCAATATCGCGCGGATCGATATCTGGTCGTCGGGTCGGCTGACCCGGAGCTGCATAGACACAACCTGCCGGTACACCACCCCGCCCGTCGAGGAACAGCCGGACATCACGGTTATCGGGATCAACCAGGCCGGTGCTATTTTTGCTGATGGGGCCCCGTGGATCCGCGACACGTATACCCGGGTGCAGTTTGCCGGTACTGATACCGATGGCGACGGCCGGAATGACATCTTTGACAACTGCCCCGCAATTGCAAACCCCGGCCAGGAGGATGTCGACCACGATTACGTGGGCGATGCCTGCGACGAGTGCTGCCCGGAGTGCCAGGATGTGGCGCCCGAAACCATCTTCGGAGGCGGGGTGGAGTACTGCTGCCCGGAACTTGATATCTTCGGGTATTACAGCGACCCGTTCTCCTGCCGCGATTCCCTCTCGCGTACCGATGCGGATTCCGGCCGCGAGGTGTATTACTGGGAAGACTTCTACGGCTCGGTGGATCGGCACGGCTGCGGGTGCTATGATTCCGACAGCGGGACGGACGACCCGTTTGCAATCTCCACCACGTGGTTTGAAGAAGAAGAAGAAAGGGACTGTAACACGGTCTATAACCCGATGAGCGGGACCTCGGTAACACAGTGTTCGTCCGCCGGCACATCCTGTAACAGCCGCATGGACCGGTGTGCGGACCCGACGCACACAATGGAGTTTTCCTGCGGCGAAGACGGCCTTGTCACCACAGATGTACTGTGCCCGTCCGGCACGCTCTGTTCATCCGGGAAGTGCCGGTGCCCCGACTCGGACGGCGGCTGGAACT
The DNA here is from genome assembly GCA_964564375.1 of uncultured Methanoregula sp. Taxonomy (GTDB): domain Archaea; phylum Halobacteriota; class Methanomicrobia; order Methanomicrobiales; family Methanospirillaceae; genus Methanoregula. The sequence goes on from CAZMCL010000052.1 coordinate 6,559, forward strand.
ATTTTGAGGGCGGGACCTCGGCAGGGATGACGGACTACTGCATTGACGAGGACACGCTGCGGGAGTACGGGTGCGGCTACACGGACGCATGGGGTACCTACCACTCCGAATCCCGGGATATTGTCTGCGGGATGGGCTGCTCTGAAAAACCGCTCGGGGACGTATGCCAGTGCCAAGACTCCGACCACCTCGTGCCAGACCAGTACTCGGAATTCGGCGAGATGCATTATGTGCCGGTAGCCGGCGGCGGGTACACGTCCTACGTTGACCGGTGTATCGATGATCGCACGCTGAAGGAATATTTTGCGGAGCCGACGGAAACAGACTGCGTTGTGCGGGAGGAGATCCATGCCTGCGCGGGGAGGTGCGAGGAAGGTGCCTGCCATGCCCCCACCTGCTTGGACGGCGTTCTTGATGGCGACGAGACCGGTGTTGACTGCGGCGGGAGCCGGTGCCCGGCATGCCCAGCATGCACGCCCCTGCTCATCGGGAACCCGGATACATCTCATGCAATCGATATCGTGTTTGTGATGGACAACGATTACGGCACCAACCGCTCGCTCTTTCTCACCCATGTCTGGGGCCTGATCCGGAACGGGTATTTCGGCAACACCGTCCTCTCCAACCGCCCGTCGGCCTTCAACTTCTATGTGCATGACGGGACAGGCGATTACGAAGGTGTCTGCGACCACTGGACCCTTCCCTCCGGGTTCTCGTCTGACTGCCCGTTTGCCGACAGCACTGCAATCATCCACCTGGACTCCGAACGGGACTGCGCCCATGGCAACACGTTCTCTGCTGATTTTGACGGTAACCGGACGGTCGTGCATGAATCGGGGCACGCAGTCTTTGGTATGAAGGACGAGTACTGTTGTGACGGGGGTTACTCTGAACTTAGCAGGCTGCCCAACAACTTTAAGTCGCAGGCAAACTGCCAGGCGTATGCAACCTCCATCGGTGCCGCACCGGCCAACTGCTTCGAGTTCTGCCCGAACACCAAGTGCTGGCCGGGAACTGCGGCCGGGCAGGCTGCCTGTACGGCGTATTACACGGCACAGGGATGGGATACTGACGGCTGCAGCTGTACGGATTGGGCCACGGCGAACGGGCAGGACACGGCAAGCTGCACGGCAACCAATGGCAATGACTGCGATGTGTTCTGGAAGAGCTACTGGAACGGCCGGACCGTGGCTACTGCCGACCTGACAGTATCTTCACCCAACTGGTGCAATTACCGTGGCAGCGGGATCCGCTCATGCTGTGACAGCGGCTGGTGGAAACTTGATTTCGACCCGTTGAACCCGGTCAACACGGGCAACTGCGTGATGAAATCCGGAACGGTCTGGGGCGAGACCTGCGAGATTCGCGTACTAAATAAACTGAGGGGGTTATGAGCATGAGAACGGTCGTGTGTCTTATCATCCTGTTATGCCTTGTGATGCCAGCTGTTGCACAGGAGCCGGCATCGGTGGTTTCTGTCTTCCACATAAAGGACGGACAGGTAACGCCGGTCAGTACAGAGATCGTGTACGGCGGTTCGCCGAACTATTTCCTTGAGGAAGGGGAGTTCATTGTCACCAGCTCGACTGCCGGTGGCACGTACCAGAAAGAAGCCTGGATAGACGACCCCCGCGTCGGGCGGCTGCTGGACTTTGAGGAAGGGGAACCGTCCGCGGTCATGATGGACAATGTCGACTTCACGGTCGTCCTCCCCTACGAGGCGGACACGGCAAAGGTCTCGGTCTATGACAAGGACAAAACCCTGCTTGCCGAGACCGATCTCGGCGGCGCAAAGAACGCGTTCTGCATGGCGAATCCGTCGGATGAGCGGTGCCGGGGCACGGCTGCGATCTGGGTGGTCGTGCTCATCGTTGTCGTGGCAGTTGCCGGGGCCGGCGGGTACCTGATGCAGAAGCGGAAGAAAACAGGGGGCAGCCCGTGAGCTGTCCCCGGTTCAACTTTTTTGGGACCCGACTGTAACCCCACGTGCAGCGTATACCCTTTGCATCCGGCTCATCATCTGCCGGTGCTCCCCCTGCATGATCCAAAACTTCCTAATACCCCGCACGCCACGGTATAATCAGGAGATTTCCATGGGAGAACAACGAAGTGTGAAAGTCGGCGTGCACGTCTCGATCGCGGGCTCACTCGACCTTGCGGTGGACCGGGCAAATGACGCCGGGTGCGATGTTTTCCAGATGTTCTCGCGCAACCCCCGGGGCTGGGCCTATTCCCCGCTGAACGAAGAGGTCAGGAACCTCTTCTGCCAGAAAGTGAAGACGACCGGCATCCTCCCGGTCGACCACATGCCCTACCTGC
>CAZMCL010000053.1:0-8735 GCA_964564375.1 uncultured Methanoregula sp.
CCCTTCAAGGGGCAATAATTTTTTTTCTTTTTTAAATTCGTTGTAGAGATTTATCCGGTGAATTTAGGCAGGATTTTTTGTTTATAGTACTGCTTACGGGATTCTGAATCCAGACCTGAACAGGGCTGGTACCTGGATTCATCAGGGAAATGATCAGGTATCAGGAGTAACGTTCGAGAACACAAACACCATATACTTTTTTTTCACCGGGTTTGAGTGCAAGAAGGAGGCTGTCAGCATGGTCCTGGCAGACATGGGCAAAACTGCCCTCTAATGACTGGAACCCGATAGCATCCTTCTCACAGTATTCACACTTTTTTCTTTCAGCCATGATCATTTTCTTTTAGTCTTTTCATTAATACGCCTTTTTAATTTTCCGGCGATCCTCATAATGCCCCTGAATTATCTACGGGTTTCTGGCAATGGCATTCCGTCTCGGTGACCCGGCCGCCCCCCGCAACCTTTATCCCCTTCGCGCAGGTAAGGGTTCCCGTATGACAATTTACGTGATGCTCGGGAGCCTTAAACACGATGCGTTCGAGAAACTCGACGGCATTGAGGAGCGGGACGGGAAAGCGGCAAAGGTCATTGAATCTCTTGGCGGAAAGCTCATCACTCTCTATTACATGCTCGGCCGGTACGACTTTATGGCAATCATCGACATGCCGGGCAAGGAAGAGCTCGTGAAACTTCTTGCGATTGTCGGGAAGTTTGGCACGGTCCGGACCGAGACGCTCGAGACGATTCCGGCTGAGATGCTGTACAAGATCGCAAAAGAGGTATGAGCAAAGGATACGTCAGGTTCTCCTCTTAAATTTGCGGATCTGAATAAAAAGGAAGGATGTTCTTTACCGGATCCGCGGGATCTCGTCTCCTGTCGCGGTAGCTGCGGTGTCCTTGGTAAGATATGCAAACGACTGGACAACATCTTCAAAGTCATCCTTCTCGAACTGCTTCGTTCCATCCGAAACATAGTAGATCACGCTCGAGTACCCAAGGTCATTTGCGCTTGATTTACGGGCAACATAGGCAACCTGCGTCTTCCCATCGCTCGTGGACTCGAAGCGGTCGAAGACGATGTTGTTGATGGTGACGGTTGTTTCTTCCGGTGCCGGCGCCCACATACGGAAGATGTTCCGGTAGTCCTGGTCCTGGTTGCGCGAGATGGGGAAGGTCATGATGTAGAAGACATCGCCGGTAAGAAGCTGAGTCTTGTACTCCAAGCCCTGCGATCCCTCCGGCAGATCCATCTTCCAGGTCGTGACTTCCCAGCTTGATGGTGCATTAAAGGCAATGCGCAGATCTGCGTCCTTCCATGCTTTTTGCACCTCTACATGGCGGATTACCGTAACGGTGACGACCGGTGCGGCAGTGATCTTTTCCGATGTCGCCGTTGTCTCCTGGACATCAGGGGCAGCAGGTGGCTGGGTGGCCGGTGCCTGCGTCAAGTCCGTCTGAGAAGTGGTGGCTTGCTGCGACTGGGTGCACCCCGCAAGGACGACGAGGGCAATGATCAGGATCAGCACGATAGCAGAACGTTTCATATAATCTGTTTTATTCGGGAGAATGATTATGGTTTACGGTTTGCGTTCCGGATTATAATCTCCTGCTATTGGACTATTCAGTGCACGCCCTTATGAATTCCCACAATCTGTTGCATGAAAAAACTGCCCGGACCTCGTTGTCTTGCCAAATTCTCCTTATCTCTCTAAACCTGCTGAGTGCCTGCATGGCCGCGTTTCGCCCCGTCTCTTATCGGCATCTTCAGCCTCATTGCCGGTATCTGCCCGTGCAACAGTGTGCTTTGGCTTGGCCTCATCGGGTACCTTACGAGCGGAGAGACGCGGCTCTCGCTCTCTGCGATTCTCAAGCTGACCCTTGCACTCTGTCCCACCCCCCTCATTATCCAGCTGCCGCATGGCGTTATCGCGGGTTTGTCGGGAACTATCTCTTCTTCATCCGCGATGAGGAGGTGCCGGGTGCGGGGGAAGATCCGGAACGTGGCCTGACCGGTACACTGGACCTGTGAAAGGATGAACTAGAACACCAGCACCCGCTGGTGCCCGGCCTGCACGTTCCCTGGCGGGTAAAAGAAGATCTTGCCAAGGCCCGGGTACCCGATGTCCAAGACGGCAATTAGTGACTTATCTTTCTGCACCCCCCGCTTCTGGAATGAGGGTGTGAACGCAAAGAAATGGAGGTTCTCGCTACCGGCAACAGCGTTAATGATCTCCTGGATCGAGAACGTTTCAGAACCCTGCGGCACCGTTTGGTTCCCGGTCAGGGCGTAGATCCCGTCCTCGATAAAGATCACCCGTGACAGGATCCCCGCATGGGCACAGGAAACCGCAAAGGAGACTGCTCCTGAGGCGGTTCCGGTGCTGTACGGACTCTTCGTGACCAGGATTGTGACCGGCGGGGATTTACTGGCTTTCTCAGCCCGGTCATACGAAAGTGCAGCGCCAGGCTTGTTCAGCATCAGGACACTGGAATCGGGGGAAAGGATGATGTGTGGTGAGAGGAAGCGCTCGATCAACTGGCTGAGTTCCCGGATACGGAACGCCCGGATTGTGCAGGTCGAGATCACCTGTCCCTGCCCGTCATCCCACGTGCTGTAGCCCCGGGCTGCTGCCGAGCGGCTGCATGCAAGGGCTGTAAAGCCGAGCCGGGCTGCCACTGCCCTGTCGTTCAGGGCGATCAGCCCCTCTCCAATATTCTCCGCCTCAGTGGGCTGCTGGCCGTGGTGGCCGGCGTGAACCCCGTCAAGGTATGTATACAGTTCTGCCGAGAGCCGCTCGTCAAGGGCTGCTGCAAGGAAGTGGATGGCATTTTCCGCAGAGCGATGCATGTAGGGCGACTCTGTCTGGAACCAGCCGGCCGTGCCCGGGAGCGGTCGTTTGGTCAGGTGGCAGGAAGCAGCAAGGTCCTTCCAGAATGAAGGTCTGCCATCTGCAGCGGGACTGTTGGTATCGATGATCTGGTCCGGGAATCTCATACGGATCGGACCAATCCCGATCCCCAGGAGGTCCAGTTCCTGCCGGTCGCAGACGATACGGACCGGTGCAAAGGAGAGGATGATGTTCCAGACCTGCAGGGTCTCGGGGTTCTCAAGGCTGTAGAGGGCATCACAGGTCAAAAAGAAGGTAAAGACGGTGCTGCCGGTGGACTTCTGGTGTACCAGGGTCTCCGGGGCGAGCTGGACAAAGAAGAACTTGAGTGATTCTTCGATCCATGAGAGGCGCTCGATCGGCAGGTGATGCGAGAAGAGAAAAAAATGTGTGTTCACGGATGAAGTCCTCTTTGTTACCATGCCTCAGGTTCGTTTCAGCGATATCTCCCAGAGACCCGGTGGGGCCCGGTGCGATTCCACTTTAAGGTTCAGGTCCCGCGCAATCCGGGGGATAATCGTGGTTGCGGCGGGGATTGTGTCGCAGGTAATGATCAATTCATCGGACGGTAATAAAGCCTTTGCTTTTCTTTGTAACGTCAGAAGGCAGAAGGGGCTGACCGGGCCTGTGATGTCCAGGTGCTTCTTTCCCATACTTCCTCCTGCTCCGTGTCCCTGTTTAGTTCCGGAATGTTATATCCGCTTCGTCCGGCCTGGGAACTGCATTCGGGGTGCATGGGAGGAATGGACAATCCAAAACAAGTATACACAAGGAGCAAATAAACAGAATATGAATTACTATGACTGACGAGAAGATTCAAAAGGCATTGGACGATGCAGGGATTACTGACAAGATCACCTGTCCACAAGCATTCGACATCGCAGAGAAGGCAAAGGTATCGCGTAAGGATGTGGGCAAATACCTGACAGACAACGACATCAAGATCGGTGGTTGCCAGCTGGGCTGCTTCAAATGAGCCGGTTCTTTCATGTTATTCCGGTAACCGATGCAGTAGCAGTGGTCCTCCGCATCGCTCCTTCTCCAGAAACCGAGACCGTTCCAGTGGAAGTATCATCCGGGCGGATCCTTGCAGCATCAATAACAGCGGATTCTGATATCCCGGGGTTTGACAGGTCTGTTGTTGACGGGTACGCTGTCAGGGCAGCGGATACCGCTGGAGCCGGCGATGCTGTCCCTGCCATCCTATCCTGTACCAGGAGGATTGCCATGGGCCTGCAGGATACAACCGCTCAGATCAGCCCGGGCACCTGCGCCTACATCCCGACGGGAGGTGTTCTGCCGGCAGGTGCCGATGCGGTCGTGATGTTGGAGTTCTCGGAAGAAGCGGGCGATATGGTGCTGCTGAAAAAACCGGCAGCATATGGGGAGAATGTTCTCCACCACAATGAGGACTTCAGCAAAAGGGAGACAGTCTTTTCCGCTGGCCGTCGGATCTCTCCGCAGGATGCCGGAGTGCTTGCCGCATGCGGGTGCGCAACCGTCCCTGTAGCACGAAAACCCATTGTCGGGATAATCTCGACCGGTAATGAACTGGTGCCGGCGACTGTGATGCCCGGGCCGGGACAGGTGCGGGATGCCAATGCCCCCATGCTTGCCGCGTATCTTGCGGAGTATGGCTGCACTCCCCGGCTCTACGGGATTGTCCCCGATGAGAAAAATGCCTTTGAGGCGATACTCAGAAAGGCGGTTCCCGAGTGTGACGTTGTCCTCCTTTCGGGTGGGAGTTCCAAGGATGACCGGGATATGACCGCGGGAACCATCGCAGCTCTGGGAGAGGTCCTCGTCCACGGGGTTGCAATCGCGCCCGGGAAACCAACCATTGTTGGCCGTATCGCGGAAAAACCGGTCTTTGGACTCCCGGGCCATCCCGCATCAGCATTTGTTGTTCTCATCGCAATTGTCCGGCCACTCCTTGACAGGATGCTGGGTGTCAGCCAGCCACTCCAGCGGACGGAACGGGCAACCCTTGCGGTCAATATTCCCTCCCAGCGGGGCCGGGAGGAATATATCCGTGTCTGGTTGGAAAACGGGGTGGCAACACCCCTCTTCGGGAAATCCGGGCTCCTCAACACCCTTATCCGGAGCAGCGGGCTCGTCCGTATCCCGGCAGGGGCCGAAGGGCTCGAACAAGGCAGCATTGTTGAGGTGATCCTGTGGTGAAGCGTTACCTGTCAGTCATCACGCTTGATGATGCCCTTGCCCTCCTTGCCCGCGAGTTTCCCAATAAACCTTCGGTTATCCAGGTACCCCTCGAAAATGCTATAGGCCGGATCACTGCCGGGCCTATCTTTGCGAAATACTCGGTACCGGAGATCCACGTCTCGGCAATGGACGGTATCGCGGTCACGAGTGCGGAGACCAGAGGCGCTTCTGAGCAGCACCCGGTTACGCTTATCAGGACTGCCCGGGTCAATACCGGTAATGTCGTGCCACCGGAGTTCGATGCTGTCATCATGATTGAGGATGTCTGGGAGAAAGATGGCATATACACAATACGAAAAGCCGCAGCCCCGTGGCAGCATGTCCGCCCGGCCGGGGAAGACCTTGCCGAATCCGAGATGGTGATGCCATCCGCACACCGCATCCGGGCCCATGAGATCGGGGCCCTGGCCACCTATGGTATTACAGAAGTCAGTACGGTTTTGGTCCGTGTGGGACTTATCCCAACCGGGAGTGAACTTGTTGCCCACGGGACCCGCCCGAAGCCCGGCCAGGTTGTTGAGAGCAACACCGTTATGGCAAAGGCCATGCTCGAAGAGGCTGGTGCCACCTGCACGCGGTACCCGTTTGTGGAGGACGAACCGGAAAAGATCCGGGACGCAATCGCAAGGGCCGTGAAGGAGAATGATATGGTTATCGTTTCGGCAGGCTCATCGGCCGGGACAAAGGACTACACGGATGATGTGATCGCGGGACTCGGGACGGTCCTTGTCCATGGCATTGCTACAAAGCCTGGTAAGCCGGCTATCATCGGGCGTATCGACAAAAAACCGGTCATTGGTCTGCCGGGGTATCCCCTGTCTGCCCTGACCGTGCTCCGGGAGATAGTACTGCCGTCACTGAAAAAATATAGTCTTCCCGTTCCTGAACCGGCAATCATAAAGGCACAGATAACCACCGCCATAGCAAAGGAAATCGGCTCGGACGAGTTCGTGCTCTGCTCCCTTGGGAATGTTGGCGGCCGATGGGTGCTATCGCCCCAGTCCAAGGGGGCCGGCGTCCAGATGGCCGGCGTCCGGGCTAATGCGTATATCCGCGTGCCGCGGGAATCGGAAGGTTTCGATGCCGGCGGGGAGGTGGAGGCCCGGCTGATGGTGCCTGCTGCTGAAGCAGCGGGTGCCCTTCTTATTACCGGCAGCCACGACCCGGTTATCGACTATCTTGCCGATCTCATCCGGCCAAAGGGCATTACCCTCCTCTCCACCCACACGGGGAGCATGGGCGGGATCCTTGCCCTGAGAAAGGATGAGTGCCACGCGGCTCCGACCCACCTGCTCGCCGATGACGGGAGTTACAATGTCCCGTATCTTGAAAAATTTCTGCCCGGCATCGATGTCGATCTTGTCTGTATTGCGGAGCGCCAGCAGGGCGTTGTCTCGCAAGACGGCCTCTCATTTGAGGATCTTCCGGGCCACACGTTCATCAACCGGCAGAAGGGGTCCGGCACCCGGATGCTCCTTGACCATGAACTGAAAAAAGCCGGCATCGACCCCACCATGATTCCCGGGTATGAACGCGAAGTGACCACCCATATTGCGGTTGCCCTTGCCGTGAAAAGTGGCGAGGCTGACGCCGGCATGTGCGTATACAGCGCTGCAAAAGCCCTTGGTCTTCCGTTCGTCCCGGTGGCACAGGAACGCTACGAGCTGGCCCTCCGCAGGGAGCATGCCGGGGACCCGCGGCTTGTGGCGCTCATCGAAGCCATCAGATCGCCCGCGTTCAAAAAGATCCTTGAGCGGCTTGGTGGTTACGATACCACGGAGACTGGCACGATACGGCCGGGCATAGCATAGATCCAGGTCCGGCCGCGCCGATTTTTATTGACATCACCTGTCTTTTTTCTGCTGTCTGATTTAATGGAACGCTCCGGGAAATATCTGCAAGATCATGCAAACGTGTAATCCTGAACATATTTGGGAATTCCGTGTCCTGCAATCTGGCCAGATTTTCCAAATCCGGCCGTGCCGCGTTTTTACCAATATCCAAAATATATTTTCGGCATAAGTTAAACACACGAGTCTCAACAAAAATTTTTGTTAACTCAACTTGCAAAAATTAAGCATTTGTACATTTAGAAACCTTTAACTGACCAGCCGGGCAACCTAAAACTTACGACGACAAGTGTGTGATACGCATGGCGTTTTCTGTACATATTAACATGGAGCAATGCACCGGTTGTGGCAACTGTGTCGTTGCATGTCCGGTTGATGCACTCGAACTGTATACGGTCGATCCCGCAACTAAGGAGAAGATCTATGCAGTCCGTAACGGTAAGTCCATTCATCTGGATGTCAAGGCTGAGCTCTGCGCCGGCTGCGGTGTCTGTGTGAATGCCTGCCCGATGGATGTGATCCGCCTCTCCGGCAAAGGAGAGATGATCCCGACCGAGGCTTAAAAAGTGAGGAATAGCATGGCAAAATCAATTTCTGTTAACCTGATCTCCGGCAGAACCATCCAGCAGGGTGTTGCAATCGAGGGCGGCAAAGAGAAGCCCTCGTACCGCACCGCCTGCGGCATCATCGAGATGGACAACGCCGACTTAAAAGCCCTCGGAGCATGGAAGAACACCAACGTGAAGGTCACGAGTGAGTACGGCAGCGTCGTCGTAAAAGCTGTCGAAGCCACGCAGGGACCCCACCCGGGTGTTGCTTTCATCCCCATGGGACCGTGGGCAAACTCGATTGTCAACCCCAACACCTACTCCACCGGCATGCCGACATTCAAAGGCACCCCGGTTACGGTCGAAGTTGCAATCAACGAGCCTGTCCTTCTCGGAATCGAGCTCGTCCAGAAACAGTGCGGGGTGATGGTAGGATGACCAAGAATATCACCGATGTCATCTGCCCGTTCTGCGGAACCCTCTGCGATGACCTTGAAGTCGTTGTCTCGGACGATGGCAAGAAACTCCTCGAAGTCTACAATGCCTGTGTCATCGGGACCGAGAAGTTCCTCCACTCCCAGTCCGCCGACCGCGTGACCAAGCCCCGGCTGCGCCAGGCTGACGGCAGCTGGAAGGATGTCTCGTACGACGAGGCTGCCGAATACGCTGCCCAGATGCTCTCAAAGGCTAAAAAGCCCTTAATGTACGGCTGGTCCTCCACCAACTGCGAGGCCCAGAGCGTAGGTAACGAGATCGCCGAGATCTCCAAGGCCTGCTGTGACAACACCGCAGCCGTCTGCCACGGCACGACCCTTATCGCAGTGCAGGATATCGGTATTCCCTCCTGTACACTCGGTGAGATCAAGAACCGTGCCGACCGCATCATCTTCTGGGGCTGCAACCCGGCCCACGCCCACCCCCGGCACATGTCCCGGTACTCCATCTTCCCCCGTGGTTTCTTCACCGGCAAGGGACAGATGAGCCGTAAAATGGTTGTGGTTGATCCCCGTTGCACCGACACCGCCAAGATGGCAGACGTTCACCTGCAGGTAGAGCAGGGCAAGGACTACGAACTCTTAAACGCATTCCGTGTTGCATTCAGGGGCGAGTGGCTCCCCGATGTAGTTGCCGGGATCCCGAAAGAGAAGATCCGTGAAGCGGCAGATCTGTTAAAGAGCGGCCGTTTCGGTATCATCTTCTTCGGTATGGGTGTCACCCAGTCGCTT
>CAZMCL010000054.1:0-8689 GCA_964564375.1 uncultured Methanoregula sp.
ACACTTTTTCCTGTGAGGGGGAGTGCACGAGCAGGACATCGGCATCGCCGTTCTTGGCGAGTTCGATTGCCTTGCCGGTCCCCTGTGATGTGATCAGGAGATCGACATTGTACTTGGACTCGAATTTGGGTTCAAGATAGTTCAGGAGCCCGGTGTCGTACAGGCTAGTCGTTGTTGCAAGCAGGAGTTTTTCCTTCCCGGCAACCGCGGTTGTGGCGGGCGCCTGGGTTGCAGCGGTTGTTACGGGTGTCTGATCCTGCTGGGTTCCTGTACAGCCTGCAAACGAGACTGCCAGAAGCAACAGAACGAATAGGGTGGAGATTAATCCAACATGCACATTTTTCGTCATAGTTAAACCGGATAACCGGTCGATAAGAATACTATTGAATGTTTCTTTTTTATCGAGGTTAAGTGCAATCCGTTATCAATTGGTTATCAAATGGTTTTTACACAATTACATTTACTTTTTATTATTTGTTATTTACATCCGCCAAAACATAGCAGAGTATACATCAGCATTTTTTGAGCAATTTTTTAAAAAATTAACGTGTTGAGGGCCCTGCCGCATTCATACCGATTTTTTTTGCCTGATCTCGATTTCTTTGGCTGTTTTTTCAATGGCAGGGAGGCCTGCCGTGATATGTAAATGTCCGGAGATTACGTGGATATTACGTCTTTTTACGATCGCAGGATAATCGGTGTCCTGGTAGACGCGTTATAAAAAAAATGCAGGTTTTTTTATGGAAATCACGGAACATTAAAACAATAGCTAAAATATTTCACGAAACCCGTGCCGGCACCGGTATCACATGAACCGCTGTTGCTTTGAATGATATGCCTACCGGAGTACCGGTATCCAGCGCCAGTTCTGCAGCGGATTTACTTGTTACAACCGCGTTTATCTCAACGCCGATATCAACGATAATAGTCGCCAGCGAGCCGGAGATATTTTTCCGGACAATGGTACCTTCAAAGGCATTCCGCGCACTGGTTTGTCTTCCATCACTCTTGAGCACGGTGATGTCGTCGGCCCGTATGCAGAGAGCGACACGGTCGCCTTTTTTTGCAGCCGTTACCACTGACACCCTGTTTTTCCCGATATCAACGGTGCAGAGTCCGTCCTCGCAGGACACGACCGTTCCTTGCAGGATGTTCTCATAGCCTATGAACTGCGCAACCCGCTCCATGCAGGGAGAAGTGAAGATCGCATCGACCTTGTCTTCCTGCACGAGCCGGCCATCGATGATCATGGCCATCCGGGTGCCAAGGCTTTCCGCATCGCGCCGGTCATGGGTGACGTGGACGATGGTCAGCCCCTGGTCCCGGTGGAGCGAGCGGAGTTCCTCTATAAAGCGGTCACGGGTGACCGGGTCGAGAGCGGAGAGCGGTTCGTCAAGTAAAAGCAGCTCCGGATCGATCGCAAGTGCACGGGCGATCGCTACTCGCTGCTGCTCGCCCCCGCTCAGGGTGAGCGGCGCCCGCTGTGCAAGATGGGTGATCTCGAACTGTTTCATCAGCTGCTTCACCTGCCTGTCGATATCGTGTACCGGCAGGCGGCGCATCCTCATCCCGAACGCGATATTTTTCTCAACAGTCATATGCGGGAAGAGGGAGTAGTCCTGGTACACGAGCCCGATCCTTCGTTTTTCTGGAGGAATGCCCCTCACGTCCCGCCCGTCCTGCAGTATCCGCCCACCGTCCGGTACAAGAAGGCCCGCAATCGCCTCGAGGATGATGGTCTTTCCGGCACCGGACGGGCCCATGATACAGTAATAGTCCCCGTCCCTGACGATGAGCGAGACCTTGTCGAGCAGGAATGCACCCAGCGCGATTGACACATGGTCAAACTCGATCATCATACCTCCCCAGGTACCGGGTAACGGACCTGAGTATCAGGAAGACAACAAAGCAGGCCACAATCATCACAAACGCCACAGCGCTGCTCTCTTTGATTCCCCCGGTGGTGAACCTGTAATAGATGAGCGTTGAGATGACCATGGGATAGTAAGCGATCATGATGACGGCAGCAAACTCGCTGATGGCGCGTCCCCATGCAAGGATACATCCGTTAAAGATGTGCCGGACGGAACTGGGAAGGACAATGAGGCAGAATGCCTGAAAACGGGTAGCGCCCAGGGTACGGGCAACATTTTCGAGATGTACCGGAACTTTCTGGAACCCTTCCCGCACCGTATTTACATAGAAGGGCATGGCTACAAACAGCATGGCTACCACGATGCCCAAAAAGGCATCTTCAAAAACAATTCCCATGTCCTTCAATGGGGCGCCGATCAGGCCACGCTGCATGAAGAGGATGTAGACCATCAGGCCGGCCACTGTGTGGGGAAGGACGAGCGGGAGATCGACCAGGCTCTCGACAACCTGGTTGAGGCGCGACTGGGTTCGGGCGAGGACATAGGAAAGGGGCGTCCCGAAGATGACGAGGATGATGACCGCAACAAGGCCGGCTCCGAATGTCATCAGGATCGAGTCGATGACCTGTTTCTGGGTTGCAACTTCAATGAGGAACGGGATGTCTGTAAGCTGCCCGAGGGTTATGTTGATCAGGGCAAGGAGGGGAAGGAGCACCAGCATGCCCCCGATGATTGCAAAGCCGATGAGGCACCAGTCGAGCTGGCCGGCATTTCCCGTAATCTCAACCCAGCGGCGTTTTCCGGTTGTATCTTTCATCTGTTCTCCATGATTTGTCCGGGGATTTCCTCATGCCATACGGGAGTGTTTCTCATCCATGACATCAGTGGATCTGCATGGGCTGTCCTTAGTCCATATACAGGGTAAAGAGAAAAAAAGGACAGGTTCAGGGTTGCTGGCTCACGAGTGGAGTCAGCGATGTGGGGACCGTGCCAAACCCTCCGGCCGGAACAATCGGGGGTTGTCCGTCAGCAGTGAGGATTGCCTGTCCCTCGGGGCCGATCAGCATCTCGACAAATGCAAGTCCCATTTCCGGGTGTTCGGCGATCTTGGGGACGGTAACCCCGTAAACAATCGGGGCCCCGACATAGTTGGTTGTCCCGTCGCCCTTGATGGCTTTTGTCTGAACTGTCTTGTAATTATCAGCGTACTGGACTGCCGACAGGTCAATCTCCTCGGGCAGCTCGACAAACTTGAGATCGTTCTGGACAGCCACGCTGTGATACTCCCAGGCATAATCAATGCCGCCGGCCTGGACCATCTGGACGAGTTCCACGCTCTTGGGCCGGATGGTCAGCTGCGTTCCATCGGGAGAGGGGTTGGTTGCATCGAGTGTCCAGACATTGCCCTCTTTGGTGGCGACAATCTTGCTGTGGTCTTCGACAAGGGTCTTGAAGATCGTGTCGTCACCATACTTGCCTTCTGCAAGCTTGATGACCATGGGCGTGCGGTACCCGCATGGGTCAGAGTTCGGGTCGCTGAATGCCCACCGGACATCGTCACGGGCGAGGATCGTGTACCAGTTGTCCGCGTTTATCTCGTCTGCGTACTTGCTCGTGTCCACGTAAGTGAGCACCATGGAGTTCTTGGCAAAGGTGAGGTACCAGTCCGCATCACTTGGTACCATGTTCTTGGGGATGAGTGCGTAATCGGCCGATGCCACGACATCTGCGGGTTTCCTGGTCTCGGTGACCTTCTTGATGACGTCAACGCTTCCCGCCGGTTCGAGCAGTACCTCTGTATTGGGGTATTTCTCCTCAAACTTGGCCTTGAGTTTCTCGAACGGCCCGGTCAGGCTGCCGGCAAGGAAGACCTTGACCTGAATTTTCTCACCGGTCACTGCGGCCTGCGTGGCAACAGCAGTCTGCTCCGGCGTTGCGGAGGTGGTCGGTGTCTGGCTCGTGCATCCTGTAAAGCAGGTTGCAAGGATAAGCAGTACAAATACTGCGGCTATCATTCCTACATGCACACGTTTAGTCATTGTTTACCGGATTACCGGTGGATAAGAATACTATTGAATGTTTCTTTTTTATCAAGGTAAAGAATATCTGCTTACCAACTGGTTATCAAGTGTCACTCGTGACAATGTATTAACTCTGGCAATATGTTAACAAAAAATGAAAAAATCAGTCAGGCAAAGGTCAGCATTTTTTGAGCAATTCTTCGAAAATTGCCGCGCCCAGGATCGCGTTGCATTCCTGAGCGTATTTCTCCTGCATGAGCCCGATCATCTTCCGGCTCCCTTTTGACGTGGTCAGGATCCCCACCCGTTCCGCCCGGGTGACCATTTCTTCCTGCTCCATCATCGCAAAATACGGCAGCACGTAATAGTGTGGGACATCGAGGAACTCTGCGAGCCGCCGGGTTGTCGGGAACTTCATTCGTATAGTATTGTCGGCAAACGAGATAGTAATCGATCGCTCCAGCAGCTGGATACGCACTGCGGCATCGAACAGGACGTCAATGGAAAGGGCAGCCATGGCAGGTCTTCTCTGAATAGTTATTCCCGCACCCATTAAGAGTCTTGGGAAATCCCCTGGATACAAAATTTATTTCTGCCAGCACGACGGTCATTATCATTTGAAAAAAGTTTCCTTTTTCTTTTTGTGATCATCTGCCACCGGCTTCATGAACACAACTTTGGCGCCAACTTTCTTAGCAATCTGTTCGATCTCGAACTTTCGGAAATGGGTTGCCTGTATCTGGATCTCGCCGCCGGTTACTGCGATGATACGTTACTTGGGCGACTCAACGCCCTCTCCGACTTTATGGTAGGTACTATGGCAAAACGGTTGAAGCTCAAAAGCAGATTGCAGGGCGAGACCCTCGTCCGGAAAGGAATGTTGAAAAAAACGCAAACTATATGATCAGATACGCATCGCACCGGATATCAATATCATCAGGTTCAGAGGAAACGGCGTGATCGATTACGGGCGGGAGGTGATGCACCCGCTCTGCGAAGAGATCGGGGTCCTGTCAAAAAAGCACATACTCCTCGTGGTTACCGGTGGTGGCGGGCGGGTCCGCCATATTATGGATATTGGTATCGACCTCGGGATGCCCACCGGTGTCCTTGCCGAACTTGCTGGAATGATTTCCGAGCAGAATGCGATCATGGTCTCAATCCTTCTCTCTGAATATGGCGGGACGCGGATCCATACCGGTGATCTTCTGGAACTACCGATGCTCTTGAAACTCGGGATCCTGCCGGTCACCCCCCGCAACGCCCCCGTACGGGCTGTATGAGCACCCGGCCCGGAACGCGATGACCCCGCCGCACCGCACGTATGCCGGCGCGTTCCTTGTAGCAGAAGTCCTGGGTGCAAAGAGCTGCATCATCGGGAAGAATGTGGACGGACTTTATACAGTGGATCCCTTCAAAAATCCCGATGCCGAGCTGATCCGCGATATCACGGCAGATGAACTGATCCGGATGAACCTTGAGGACCTGGTGCTCGAACCGATGGTTGTCGAACTCCTGAAAGATGCTGTCCATATCCGGGAGGTCCGGATCATCAACTGCCACACCCGTGGCAATATCGAAAAGGCAATCAACGGGGAAAATATCGGGACGATCATCCGGGCTGAATAGACTGTCTCTTTTTTAAAATAACGGAGTGGCCGCGAAAGGTGTGATACAATGACTGGCGGCCGCGTCCGGGATGTGAGGAAAAGGCCAGTTGTTCAGACATCGTGGCATGATGCCGGATACTGCGATGCGGTACCGGAAGTCCTGACCTGCCCGTTCTCTCGGGCTAATCATTATTGAATTTTAATTAATAAAATAGTTTTGTTTAAGGTTTTTCATTAATTTTTTGTGGGGGCTGACCTGACCTGCTGAATGAAACATGGAGGTGGTTTAGTAGTAGCACAGGGACATCCTCGTGTTCGTATCTGTCTACAATATTAACCTGAAATGATTAACCAGCCTGATTTATTTACCTGATTGTTGAACACTATCTGATCAGTATGGGATATAGTTCAGACATCATGCATGACTTCGTGGCAAAGGAGATCAGGTCTATCTATTCCAGTTACGATGGCTGGAAGATAACGGAGCGCACAACCGGTCACGGGTATGACCGGATTGCCGTTCTGGAACGCCGTGCCAACGGGCACCGGGAATGCGTAAAAATCCTCGTCACGTTAGCAAAGGACGTCTCGCCTGCACAGCTGGACATGCTTTGCACACCCGAACGGACGAGTGACGGAACACTGACACGGAACTCGTGTGCCGTTATGGTACCGGCCAATGCCAACTCCGCCTCCGTACCGCAAGGGATTCCTGTGTTAACCATGCACTCTTTTGCATTCGATGGGAAGGAACTTGCCTGGGTAAAAAAGCCGGTCCGGAAAGAGGAAGCACAACCGGCTGTTGCCTGATAACTCCCCCCATTTTCGCATATCGTTCCGGCAGGCATTTCGATCATTTACGAAAAAAGGTGGATATTGCAGCCTTCGGTCCGGATGTTATCAGATCCGCTCATAATATTTCATGGAACCGCAGGCTCCGCAGCGGTCGCCCTCAATAAGATAATCGGGGACGGTCTCCCCGCAGCAGGGGCAGGTGACTGAAGACCATTTTTTCTTTTTCTTGACTGTGACCCGGACGCGCTCGAAAGAGAGGATGCTGCGCCCGGCGCTGAAGATCTCATCGAACAGTTTCTTTTTCATGGTCTTCTTGTCAAATGCCGGGCTGTTGGCATACCAGATATCAATCATGGGATATTTTTTCAGTTTTTCCAAATCCACATAGGCCCGGATTGCATCAGCAGTTGCATCTTCGGACGGCAGATTCATGGTGATGGCAAATTTCCCGATCGGAACGACTTTGAGCCGATTATTCCCGATGGTGATGTGGGCCAGAACCTGCAGGGCATCGGGGAGGCACTTGGGGGTTTCGCATACACCGTAGAGTTTCTGACCTTTTGTAACCCCGAGGAGTTCCATTGCGAAATCCACCATGAAGGCCCCGATGAGGACGCCGGGAGCCGGGTAGGTATGGAATTCTGCCAGTCGGAGGATTTCCTGCTGAAGCTGCGGGCGTACTCCCCCTCTTTCCATACTGGCTTTTAGTGCTTCGGGGGTCTCCTCTTGGTGAACTGCTTGCATGCTCAAAAGGTTACTAGATCATGTAATAAACATTTTATGAAAAGTAACCGGTTATATTGAACAACTTTTTCACAAGGATCAGATCGGGATCCATCCGGACAGACCTATCGCCGTTGACAGAGAATCAGGAACGGTGCCTGCCCCGCGAGGGGTAATTGCATGCGGCTAGAACATCCTCGCCACGGATATGGCCAGTCTCATCTATCTCTCCTGCGAATCCCGACAGGGTAATGATTGAGACCGGGATACGCATACCGAACGCTGCAATGGTCGGGGGCGGGGGAATGGGCAGGCTGCAGTAGGTACGGGCACTCCAGCGATCGACTTTTACACCCATCTTGCCCAATAGCGCGGCCACATGACCAATGGAGAGTGTGGCAGAGAGTGTCTGGCAGAGGTCAACGACCGGGGATCCGATTCTTGTTCCCGGATAGAATGGCTCCTCCGGCATCACTATTCTCCCGCACTCGCGGCAATATGCCCGGTGGAGGATCACTTCAACCGGTCGATCGCTATCAGCATCACATAGGACGGCGAACCGCTTCGTCCGCGTATCATAGCCGGACAGGGTGCCGCCGCAGAACCGGCAAACGCCCCGTGTATAGAATTCGGTTCCGTCGCATATCCGGAGTGCTGCCTGGACAACCTGGGCCAGCATCGGGGGGATGGGGCGCAGCCTCATGCAAGCTCCCAATCGCGATCCGGCAGTACCCTGCGCGTGGCCTCATTTTGGGTGCCTGCATCGCCCTGATCCTGATCATTATTCCCAAAAGAAATTCCGTTTACCCCCAGATAATCCACAAATATGAGAGAATTTTCAGAACGTATAAATATAGTGTTTACCGAGATCAATAATCAAGCAAAATTGATTAACAGATTTTGCCGGTAAATTACACACAAAGAGGTGTGCAACCAAGTGCGTTTCGCTTCTTTTGGGCGGGAACTTGGTTGAAAAATTTGGTGATCGACGATGGAAGACATTAAGAGTACTCTTAAGTATGTACCGACAACCTGTCCGTACTGCGGGGTTGGCTGTGGCCTTAACCTAGTTGTTAATGACGGGAAACTTGTCGGTGTCGAACCGTACAAGCGGAGTCCGGTCAATGAGGGCAAGCTATGCCCCAAGGGCGCAACCTGCTGGGAAGCAGTCCAGCATCCTGACCGGCTGACTACGCCCCTGATCAAGAAGGGCGACAAGTTCGAGAAGGCAACCTGGGACGAAGCCCTTGACCTTATCGCTAAGAAGTTCAGGGAGACCTCCGACAAGTTCGGCCCTAAGTCCCTTGGGTTCCAGGTCTCATGCCGTACCGTGAACGAGGACTGCTACATCATGCAGAAGTGGGCAAGGGTTGCATTCCAGACCAACAATGTTGACAACTGTGCACGTATCTGCCACGGACCTTCCGTTGCCGGGCTCTCACTCTCGTTCGGTTCCGGTGCAGCCACCAACCCGTTCGAGGATGTCCTGAACTCCAACCTTATTGTCCTGTGGGGCTCCAACGCGGTCGAGGCTCACCCGCTGGCCGGCCGACGCATCATGCAGGCCAAGAAAGCAGGTATCCCGATCATTGTAATCGACCCGCGGTACAGTGCCACGGCCCGGCTTGCCGATACCTGGCTCCGGTTCAACCCGTCGACCCACATC
>CAZMCL010000055.1:0-8653 GCA_964564375.1 uncultured Methanoregula sp.
TGGGCATCCAGGGTGGGACAGCAGTTATCAACCCGGTCAACGCGATCCCGCTCACCCTGAACACCGACGGATCACTGACCGGCTATGATGGCTGTAACAATTATTTCGGATCGTTTGCCCTGACCGGCATCACGACACCTGAAGGCGAAGGCATGACGGTGAGTGACATCAGTGCCAGCGAGAAGTACTGTGAATCGCTTGCCGATGAGGAAGAGCAGTACCTTGAAATCCTTAAAAAGACCTCTGCGTATGTGGTCGACACAACGCAGCTCACGCTCACCGCATCCAACGGAGATGCCCTCATCTACCAGCGCCCGGAAACGCTGGAAACACAGGCAGAAGGGCCAAAACCGGCCTGAAATCTGATTTCCCCCCTTATTTTTTGACAGATAATCTCAAAAACAAATTCTTTTTCAAATTTTTTATTGAGAAAAATTTATATGCATTAGGAGTATTTTGTACACCCATGAAAGGGAGTGCTGCATGGACCATGATGGAGGAGAGAGAGAGAGACCGACAATCCCGGTAAACTCCCCGTCTTTTCCAAGGAACGCAAAAAAACAACCCCCCATTACAGTCCTGTATGTCGATGACGAACCGGCACTCCTCGATCCCATCTGCCATTACCTTGAACGGAAAGGTAACTTTTTTGTTGATACGACAACCAGTGCAAAGAGCGCGCTGGACCTGATCCAGAAAAAACGCTACGATGTCATTGTCTCGGATTACCAGATGCCGGCCATGGATGGCATCCAGTTCTTAAGGCACCTGCGGGAGAAAAACAATCCTATCCCGTTCATCATCTTCACCGGCAAAGGCCACGAGGAAGTGGTGGTCGAAGCCTACAATACCGGGGCCGACTTCTACATCCCCAAGGGCGGCAATCCCAAGGCGATGTTTCTCGATCTCACCCAGAAGATCACCCAGATCGTCACCCGGAGGCGTTCTGAAGAAGCACTCCTTGAAAGCGAGGAGCGGTACCGCAAGGTAGTCGAGCAGAGCCACGATGCCATTTTCATCTACCAGCAGTCCCGGCTTGTATTTGTCAACAACCAGGTACTGAAAATCTCCGGCTATTCAAGAGATGAACTCTTTGCCATGGACATCTGGGATATCATTCACCCGGAAGATCGCGAGTACCTGGCGCGCATAGCTGGCGAGCAGGAGCCGGGCAGTGCGATTCCGAAGACTTATGAGGCCCGCATCATCACCAGGGGCGGAGATACCCGCTACCTTGAGGTTGCCATCACACCGCTGGCATTCAACGGGATCGGTTCAGTCCTGGGATCGGTCCGGGACATCACCGAACGAAAAACGTCGGAAGTTGCGTTAAGGAAAAGCGAGGCCAAATACCGATCCATCTTCAACACGTTCGACGACCTGTATTACCAGACAGACATGAACGGGACCATCACGATCCTCTCGCCATCCTGTAAAAAGATAACCGGCTGGGACGCATCCGAGCTTACCGGCCTGCCCGTGACAGATCTGTACCCGTTTCCCGAACAACGAAAGATGCTTCTCGATCACATGTTCGAGAATGGCGAAGTACATGATTACGAGGTGATCCTGCGCAACAAAAAAGGTGAACACCTCAATGTTTCCGTAACAAGCCATGTTGTCCGGAACGAGCAGGGCGAACCCGTTGCCATCGAAGGAGCCCTACGGGATATCACTGAACGGATCCGGGTTGAGGACGCACTGCATGCAAGCGAGGAACGGTTCCGCACGCTGGCCGACTTCCTGCCCGTGATGGTCTTTGAGACCGATCTTGAAGGGATTCTGACCTTCGGCAACCAACTGATTTTACCGTTCTTCGGTATAGACCCGACATCGATTAAGACCAACATCAATGTAGTGGAGTATATCGTTCCCGAAGAGCGGGAGACGGCCCGCGCAAATATCACAAAAATGTACGCCGGTGAACCGCGCAACTCCAATGAATACACCCTGATCCGCAGGGACGGGACACGGTTCCCCACCATGATCTCGGCAAGTCCCATAATCAATGATAAAACCGGGGCGCCGGTGGGAATGCGGGGCGTAATAATCGATCTTACCGAACGCAAGCAGGCAGAGAAAGCGCTAAAGGAAAGCGAGGCACAATTTCACGACCTCCTTGAAAATGCCGGCGATCTTATCCAGAGTGTGAAGCCTGATGGGTCCTTTATCTATGTGAATCGGGCCTGGCGTGAAACTCTTGGGTATACTGTTGAGGATATTCAAAATCTTACAATATTTGATATTATTCACATCGATAGTCAGGCTAATTGTAAGGAATTGTTCCAGAGGGTCATAAGTGGTGAAACAATTCATGGAATCCAGGCAAGGTTTATTTGCAAGAATGGAAATATCGTCGAAGTCGAGGGGAATGCAAATTGTCATTTTATTGATGGCATACCTGTAGCTACCCGATCGGTTTTCCGGGACATCACCGAAAGCAAGCAGATGGAGGATGCCGTACGGGCCAGCGAACAGAGGCTGCACGCTATCATTGACGGTTCTGCCATCCCCCTCTTTGTTATCAACCGGCACCATGAGGTGATCTACTGGAACCGGACGCTCGCCCGCTACACAGGAATTGCAGAAGCAGACATCCAGGGAACTGCAGAAACCTGGAAGGCATTTTACGACATGCCGCGCCCGTTGATTGCCGATCTCCTGGTAGATAACAACCTTGTTGCGCTGGATGAATGGTACAAGGGAAGATGCACAGAATCAAAGCATACCCGGGGTGCCTGGGAGATAACAGAGTATTTCCCAAAAATCGGTGAAGGCGGCACCTGGCTGCACTGTACAGCAATTGTGATCCGCAACGATAAGGGAGATGTAATCGGCGCTCTTGAAACGCTTGAGGATGTCACCGAACAACGAAAAGCCCAGGAGGAACTCATCGGGAGCGAGACCTATCTCAAGACAATCTTCAATTCTGTCCAGACTGCCCTTGTGATCATCGACCCGGATACCCACCGGATCTTCGATCTCAACCCTGCTGCGGAGAAACTGATCGGGGCCGGCCGGGAGGATCTTATCGGGACACCGTGCCAGCAGGGGATCTGCCCGGCAAAAGAAGGCCGGTGCCCGATAACAGATTTAAACCTCCGGTTTGAGAATACCGAGCAGCTCGTTATCACGGCAGATGGCGAGAAGATCCCGGTGACAAAGACGATTGTTGCGGTTACGATTGCCCAAAAGCATTACCTGCTTGAAAACATCCTCAATATCACCGACCGCAAACTGGCAGAGGATGCCATGCAGAAGGCGTATTTTGAGCTTGAACAGAAGGTGGACGAGCGCACTGCCGAACTGAGCAGGCTCACCGGCAACCTCAGGAACGAGATTGCGGAACGGAACCGGGTGATGGATGCACTCAGGGTCAGCGAAGAGAAGTACCGTTCGCTTGTCGAACAGACCAATGACCTCGTCTTCCATATCGATAAAAACGGCCTGATCACGTATATCAGCCCGAATGTCATTACGATCCTGGGCCAGTCCGATACGGAGGCCATCGGTAAGAGCCCCACTGCATTCATGCCGGAGTCCAGCCGCACGGCATTTTTCCAGCTGCACGAGCACAATATTCTCCATAAGACCGCAGTCTCGGGTATAGAACTGACACTGTTTGATACCAACGGGAAGGAGCATATCTTCGAGATTAATGGCACCCCCCACTTCGATGACGATGGTATCTTCATCGGGTTCTCGGGGATTGCCCGGGACATCACGTACAGGAAAGCGCTGCAGGACGAGATCGCAGCATCGTTAAAAGAGAAGGAGATCCTCCTAAAAGAGATCCACCACCGGGTCAAGAACAACATGCAGGTTATCTCAAGCCTGCTCAGCCTGCAGGCAAAGATGGTCAAGGATGAGAAAAGCCGGGATGCTATCAAGGAGAGCCAGAACCGTGTGATGTCGATTGCGCTCGTTCACGAGAAACTCTACAAGTCGAAAAGTCTTGCACAGATCGATTACAGCGAGTATATCAGGAAGATGGCCGAGAACCTGCTCGACTCGTACAATGTCCAACGGGAAAAGGCCGAACTGGTCGTAGATGCTGTCGATATCGTTCTTCCCATCAGCAAGGCTATTCCGGTCAGCCTGATCATCAACGAGCTCCTCTCGAACTCCTTGAAATACGCGTTTCCGGATGACCGGAAAGGCACGGTGGGGATAGTGTTCAAAAAGGAGGGGGACCGTCATTTCCTGACCGTGTGGGACAACGGTGTGGGCCTTCCCGCCGGGTTCCAATGGGACAAGACAGAAACACTGGGCCTCCAGCTCGTTACCTCCCTTGTGGGACAGTTGGCTGGCACAATCTCGTTTGCAGGAGACAATGGTTGCGAATTCCGAATAGAATTTACGCTTGATACGTCAGCAGGTGAACATGATGCGTGATACAAAAATTCTTGTGGTTGAGGATGAGGCGATAACCGGCATGGATATCCGGCGGAGCCTGGTTGAAATGGGCTATTCGGTTGTTGCGATTGCAACAACCGGCGAACTGGCAGTGCGAAAAGCCGGGGAACTGCACCCCGACCTTATACTCATGGATATCATGCTCGCCGGGAAGATGAACGGCATCGAAGCAGCAGAGATGATAAAAGAACAACTCCGAATTCCGGTGGTCTACCTCTCGGCTTACAGCGATGACTCGTTCCTGGCAAAAGCCAAACTCACCGAGCCTTTTGGGTATATCCTCAAACCTTTCCGGGAACTGGAACTCAAGACCACCATCGAGATGGCGCTCTACAAGCATACCATGGAACACGCGCTCCGGGTCAGCGAGGCGACCACCCGGGTACTTCTGGATGCAACGGACGATATCCTCTTCCTTGCCGAAACAAACGGGAGACTGCTTGCGGCAAACGAGTCCCTGGCACACCAGGCAGGAAAAACAGTCAATGACCTCACCGGGACCAACACTTCCGAACTGGTGACCCAGGGTATTCTCTCCTCCCACATGGCCGGCTGGAACGTGAACATCACCCATAAAAAACCAGAGCACTTTGAGGAGGAATTCAAAGGCTCATGGTTCGATACAACCACCTATCCCATTCTCAATCCCGAGGGGGATGTGGTGTTGTTTGCCGTCTATATCAGGAATATTTCTTCTAACAAAAAGACCGAGGAACAGACCCGCCTCAACGAGGAGTTTTTCCGCTCGCTAATCGAAGATACCTCAGACATCATCGCCATCCTGAACAGTGACGGTACGATCAGGCACGAGAGCCCCTCCATCAACCGGACGCTGGGCTATACAGCAGAAGATCTCGTAAACAAATCCGTTTATTCCATCATCCCGGATAACGATGTGCCAGCCGCAAAGGCAATTTTTTCCGGCATCCTTGAGAGCCCGGGGATGGTCCGGCCGATACGGCTGATGCTTAAGAAGAAAGACGGAAGCACCTGCGTCATGGAAGGGATCATCAGCAACTTAAACGGCAACCCGGTGATTGACGGGATTGTTCTGAACGGCTGGGTCAGGCAGGGCTGATGCCGGACACAGGAACAAAAGGTGCAAAGTGTCGTTCCCTCAATACCTGTTTTTTCCACGTTTTTCCTGCCGGTACGATCGTGTGGTGCATCATTCGCCGGGTCACTGAGCCTTGTGAGACTTACGGAGGGGAGCCCTGAGTCCTGGCAGGTGCGTTCATCTCCCGCAGGGATTTGAATAAGAAGAACCCGACAACACCGAAAGTTATCAGTGGCGAGACCCAGAAGGGGATATGCACGCCGAAACTATCGACGATCATAATTGTTCCCAAAAAGAAGATTGAGTACATTGCCCCGTTTTTCAGGTACCGGTATCTCTTGATCGTCTCAACATTGCGCAGGGTAAGTTCCCGCACCATAAACGCCCCGATACCATTGCCAATGAGGATCAGGGGGACGGCCATCGTGAACGCAAATGCCCCGATAACGCCATCTATGGAGAAGGTGGCGTCGATCACTTCGAGATAGAAGATCTTGCTCATATCCGACATGCCGTCCGAATTGAGCAACTTCTGCTCGGCGAGATCGGCGTTCTGGCGGAAACCATGTACAATAAAAAAAGCAGTTGAGCCGACTACGGCACCGAAAGCCATGAGCGGGTTTTTGTCAAGCGCAAACCAGACGAGCCCGGCAAGAAGGATGGAGACTACGGCAAAGAACCAGACCCCCTTGGTGGAGAAGTACCGTTCCCCCCGGAGGCCGATGTTCTTGTCCTCTAAGAACAGCCAGTGGAAGAAGAGGAATATGAGGAACGTCCCGCCCCCGATGAGCAGCATGGGTGCCGACTGCTCGATTGCGGCAAGGACAAGCGGGTCGCTTGAGAAGGTGGCGGTGAGTGCCCCGACAGGCCCGAGCGCGGGTGTGGAGAGCCAGACGATCAGCCAGGGCAACAGGCCGCGAACGGCAAAGACAGCAATGAGCAGGCCCCAGAGGAGGAACCAGCGCTTCGCCCGCTCGCTCATGGTCGAGAGGACTTCGGCATTGATGATGGCGTTGTCGATGCTGGTTATCGTCTCGAACAGGACGAGGCCGGCGATAATCAGGGTGATGGAGACTATATCCATGGATCTGGATCCAAGTAGGAGCTGCCAGCCAATAAATATATCAAAAAAGATTCGGTCCAGGGTCAGTCCGTGGCAGCCGGGCCTTCGAACAGGTATCTCCAGGCAAGGGCGGCAAGTATGCCGCCGATGATAGGCGCCACAATGAACAGCCAGAGTTGGGCAAGGGCAGTCCCGCCGACAAGGAGAGCCGGGCCCAGGCTCCTTGCAGGGTTGACCGAAGTTCCCGTGATATTGATACCAACGATATGGATCATTGTCAGCGAGAGCCCGATGGCAATACCGGCAAATCCCGCGGGGGCATTCTTGCTTGTTGCCCCGAAAATGACAATCAGGAACACAAACGTCAGGACGATCTCCGCAATCAGGCCGGACATCATGGAGTAACCGCCGGCCGATGCCATCCCGTACCCGTTCTGCCCGAGGCCGTCAGCTGCAAGGCTGTATGCCGGGTTGCCGGACATAACCGCAAGGAGGAGAGCCGAAGCAATGATTGCCCCGATACACTGGACAATGATATAGATGATGGCGTCCTTTGAAGGGATCTTCCCGTTCACAAGCATTGCAACCGTTATTGCCGGATTGATATGGCAACCTGATAGCGGGCCAATGGCATAGACCATGACAAGCACAGCAAGACCAAATGCAAACGCAATACCCAGAACACTAATGGATCCCCCGGCAATTACCGCAGCGCCGCAACCAAAGAATACCAGCACGAATGTTCCGATAAGTTCAGCCAGATACTTTTGTGTGTCACTCATATCCTAAACCTCAAAAAGACGGTTTCCGGAACCAATGTCAGGTCATTATATGCCCGGCTTTATACATCTATTGGCTGTTATAACAGTACTTGCGGGCCAGACAACCCGTACGTTTTTTATCCCGTTCCCCGTCATATTGTACTGAACGAGTGAGCACCCGGCATGAGCATCTGTCCGTCCCACGACTCTGAATACACAGCGGAAAATATCAGAAAAATTGCCGCCAGGATAGCTGCTGCCCGCACAAAAGGAGAACTTTTCGCCATACTCGTGTGCGAACTTGAGCAATACTCCTTGTTCGATCTCCAGATCATTGGTGGCCGGCTCAACAGCGAGGTTGAGAAACTCCCCTCGCCCTACCGCGAGGCTGTTCTCCCGTACTTCCGCGGGCAGATTTTCGACAAATACCACCAGATCATGACAATGCACCGGAACCGGTCGTGCAAAACGATACAGGACCAGCCCCTCCGGGATACTGAGATCTTTATTCAGTTCTGCCAGATGATTCCGGAGGGGTGCTTTGCATGGGATGATACCAGTGAGCGGAACCCGTACTTCCGCAACCCCAAAAACCGTCTCTTTTATTACCTGATCGCGGCTTTCACTATGTTCGTGCTCGATGAGCCGGGTCACCCTGTCGGCATGCCGTTTCCCGGGGGTTTTAAAGTCGAACAGCGGGGCAGGGACTATTACTGCCTGATCCGCGACAAGGAAAAGGACATCTTCTACTCCATCTGCAACTTTTGTCCTGCACTCCAGAGTGATGAGCCCGGATTAGAGAAACCTTAAGTTCGTTTGCAAGGCCCGCGGGAGGCCGGAACGGTTCTCTCCGTCAAGGCAAAAAAGAATTCAGGACTATGGGGTTTTAGTCCAGCGGGATTGTCTCCAGCTGCGAGACCAGCTCCCAGATCCGGGTCCGCGCATGGATGGGCATGTTTGGATCATTGGATATTTCATCGATCTTTGAGATGGCTTCCGCGGCCCGCAGCCCCATCGCTTTTGAATTGTTCGTAAGCAGCGTCCGGGTCTCGTCAGCTACGCGCCGGATATTTCTTGGTATCGAACCGTCTTCCTGAATGTGCTGCAGCATCAGGATACAGTTTTCCATAGTTTTTTCAGGGTTGGGCATGGTATTACCACCTGTGTACCTGTAGTTAATATGCCGAACCGGCATATATAGGTTGAATATCAAAGTCGACGGAGATAATGAGATGACTTCACGAAAAGAAGAGGAGATAATGGCAGAATACCTCTTAAAAGGGGGTAAAATGCTTGAAAAGTCCTGCAAGACCTGTGGCTGCCCGCTCTTTGAGGTCAAGGGCAAGACGCTCTGCG
>CAZMCL010000056.1:0-1257 GCA_964564375.1 uncultured Methanoregula sp.
CCATGGCACCCCCTTTTCGCGTAACAGAACGCGGATACGTGAACCTTTTTATTGGGTGATTTTTGGCCGGAGCCGGAGCAAATGGGGTGGACTGGATTTGCGGGAGATCGGTCGTCCAAATGCTGCTAATTATGACCTCACTGTTTCAGGGGTTAAATTTGGGAAAAATGCTATAATTATTACCCCGTTTTCGCGAATTATTGCCTCCCGGCGGGAAAATATGGATAATCCGGGGCTGGAATGGCGCCGGATGGGGGCATGTAATATGAGCGGTGCCTCACAGCGAATCACCGGTGTAAATGCCGACGTTGACATCCATCTGGTTCCCGTAAAGGTTGATATGGTACGGCCCGGTACCGTAGATGATAATCTGTTGTTCCGTCTTGCTGGCAAACGGTTCCCCATACCCCTCCTGGGCAACGACCTTCCCGGTGTCGAGGTCGCGGACCGTGATGACGAGGAACGAGATCCGTGGATCGTACTGGCGCGGCCGTGAGATGTAGTTGATGAGCAGCGGTCCCCTGACCACGTCAACCCGGATCCCCTGCGAGCTGAAACGCGGCGAAAATGTTGTCTGGAAGATCGGCGTATGGCTCCGGAACGTGACCCGCAGGTTCTCAGTGGTCATCTCGCCGCTCTTCTCGCTGAGGTCCCGGACCGGTTGCGGGGATTCATCCGGTGCAATGGGATCGGCAAAACCCGCGGTGCTCCGGCCGGCTGATGAAAAACCTGAAGAGCTCTTGGCCGGTTGAGCGGTGCCGGCCGTGGTATCATCGGGTGATGCGATCCGATCGAGAACCACGCATCCGGATAAAACTGCGGTTATGCTGAGGACAATGAGGCAGACAAAAACCGGCAGGACTTTTTTATCCGTCATTTTTATACGAGTCCTTTTTTGCCGGGCACGAAAATGGTTTCTAAATGGTTTTTTCAGGATTCGCTGATGTTCAGCAGGGTATTCATTATCCTCAATACCGCCCGTTCAGCCCTCCCTTGCCCCCGCAACGGCAACACAACCGGGCACCTCCGCAACCGCAGGGCACATCTCCCGCTGGATCCCGCGGTTACCTTCGAAGAATCCTGAAGGATTCCTGTCGCGCTCGTTGTAAAAAAAAAATTCGGGGAATTTTTAAGAATCCCGACCCCTCACATCGGGCGGTCCATGCGGAGCGGATTACACTCCTCATCCTGATCGGTCAGGTAATTGTAGGACAAATCTTTGCTGTAGGCGTCCCGTGCCCGCTGAATTCTCGTGTT
>CAZMCL010000056.1:1267-8650 GCA_964564375.1 uncultured Methanoregula sp.
CCTCGAGTATCCTGCTGTGGTATCGTCATCTTTTGTGTACTTGAGAATATTATCCTTGTAGCTCAATGCGCACACCCCTTTCGGGTCCGGGGTATTCTGCATACAGGAAGTAAACGCCAGCCTGGTTGCAATATCAGAGATGACGGGGTTCTCGGCATAACATGCTTCGGCCGCGTCAGCAAATTTCTTATCCGCAATTGCCGCTGAATCCTGTACCGGAACCGGTGCGGTGGTCGATAAGATACCAGCAGCGGGGGTCGGCGCAGGAGTATACGTTACCAACGGAGTTGCTGCAGCCTGATCAGCCGGAGGGCTGCTCGTACTCGTACAACCACTCAACCCAGCCATCAGGATAACGATTGCCATAATTACAACGAAAACCGATGAGCGTTTCATGTTCCTTAAGACCCTATGAGAAATGATATATGTTTGGATTGCGTGACTCCTGTCGTCCTTTGGTCAGATTTTTCTCCCCCCATTCCCCAACACCCGGCCCGGGCCCCCGGCCATTCCCCGATGCGAATTCCCGCACGACAACATTAATACCAAAAAAGTCCAAGCGATCCATCATGGTATCGAATGTCTCGATTCTGTTGAACTTCATCGTCGCGCTGATCATCTCAACGGTCATCATTTACTATGTTGCAAAGTCTTTTGGTGCAAAGGACAGCCTGACCACCGCAGTCATTGCTGCGCTTGTCGGCACCGCGGTTTACACGATCTTCTATTCCGTGCTGGGCGTCGGCCTGCTCCCGGCACTGATTGCCGGCATCGTCTGGCTGCTGGTATTGCAGAAACTGTACACGATCGGCTGGGTCCGTGCTCTCGCAATTGCGGTTTTCATCTGGATCGTGACCTCCATTGCCGGGTGGTTCCTGCCGGTGCTGTGAAATCCGCAAGCGCAGGATAGGGTGGTGGATCGGAGCGGGAGATCGCGAACAGGGGCTCCCGCCAGCTGTACTATCCGGCTCATGCCATCCAAAATTTTTTAATATTTTTTAAGTTATATGGTAATGTGTGTACGAAAACCTGATCTTTTTGCTGGTTGTTCTTCTCTTTCTCATCTTTATCCTCTTCATCCCCTGGATGCTGTACACCGCGATCAGGAAGATTGTAAACCCTGCTCCCTTCTGGCTGCCGGTCCTCCTTGCGGGTGTTGTGCTGCTGGTGATGGCAGGAATTCTCCGGTTTAACGTCATCGCAAGAGATAATACGCTGGCCGGGACCCTCGTCATCTTCTCGCTCATACTCTTTCTCACCTCTCTTGGCATTATCACCCCGTATCTCTGGTTCGGGAAAAAGACCGGCATCGATCGGCCATGGCTGATCTTTTCCTGTCTGTCGTTCATCGGTGTTGCCCTCATGTTTTATACGACCATGGGACATTCCTACGAGGGACAGCCGCTTTCGCCATTCGGTCCGTTACTCCCGTTGACCGGGTGGATCCTTGATGGTCTGGCAGCACTGCTCAACCTTCAGGAAATCGTGTACTCCCCGCTCCTCCCCGTGCATACGATCCTCATCGCGCTCGGCCTTTACCTCCAGATCCTCATCATAGCCGCAGTGTACTTTGGTTTATTGAGCCTGCAGCCCGTTCGTGCGTAACGAAAAAAAGCGAGTATAGGATTTTATTAATTCAGAAATTTTCCCGCCACTAACTTTACAACGAGCCCGCCCGATGTCCCCCACGATCCCGGCCAGAATTCCCCCAACACCGGAATTCCCGGTTACCCTCCCGGTTCCGGAGCACCGGTTTTGGAATTTTTTCCTCCGATATTTTTATCCACCCTTTCATCCTATCACTCCTCACCTGATCGACTTCTATGTCCCGCTTCCGGCATAAACTCACGAACCGGGTGGGCCTTCCGCCCGGGACCCTTCATGTCAAAGGCGAACCTTCCGACCAGCCGGTCCGGATCAGCATTTTCGATTACGATGCCACCCACCTTGTGGAGAAAACTGTTGACCAGATCAGCGAATGTTTCCCGTTCCGGGACACCGAAACGGTGACCTGGATCAATGTCGACGGCCTGGGAAACCCAGGACTCATCGAAGAGCTCGGGAAATGCTTCTCCATCCACCCGCTCATCCTTGAAGACATCTTCAACACCACCCAGCGCCCGAAGATGGAGGACCTCGACCAGTACATTTACCTGAACTTAAAAGTCCTCACGTATCTCGATTCTGAACAGTCCATCAAGATTGAGCATATCAGCATGGTCCTCGGGTCAAACTTCCTCCTCTTGTTCCAGGAGGATATCGGGGATATTTTTGATCCCGTACGCGAGAGGATACGCAAGGATGGCAGGATCCGGAAAGCCGGCCCGGATTACCTTGCCTATGCGCTCATCGACGGTATCGTTGACAATTATTTCGTGGTGATGGAGAAACTCGAGGGACAGGTGGAGGACCTCGAGGAGGAACTCGTCACGAACCCGACACCGGACTCTCTCCAGAAGATCAACCGGCTCAAAAAGGATATGATTTTTTTGAGAAAATCCGTCTGGCCGCTCCGCGAGCTGATCAATAACCTTGAGCGGTCGGAATCCCCCGTCATCAAAGACACGACCAATATCTACCTCCGCGACGTGTATGACCACACGATCCAGGTGATCGATACGCTGGAGACCTTCCGTGACATGGTGTCAGGAATGATCGACATCTACCTTTCCGGCCTGAGTTATAAAATGAACGAGATCATGAAGGTGCTCACGCTGATTGCGACCATATTCATCCCGCTCACTTTCATTGTCGGTTTATATGGCATGAACTTCAGGCACATGCCCGAAATTGAGTGGGAATATGGCTATTATGCGGTACTGGTCGCGATGGTTTTCATCGTGGTTGGGATGCTTTCCTATTTCCGGAAAAAGAAATGGTTCTGATTCTGCACGCGAAAAATCCCGGACAGTCTGCAGTCCGGAGGCAAGTCCGGGCGGCAACCGGACATTCGCTAATCCTCCGGCAGGATCGCATGAATAGCATCCCAACCATTAAGCCATGAAAATGCGAGAGGAAATCGTATATGCCGGAGAACATGACCCTCTTGTTTGTCTACAACCTCGACAGTGGCGTACTGCAGTCAGTCCATGATTACACAACGAGGAGGCCGGATGCATCCGGAGCCGCCGTCCATAACCTGAACACGATCACCCACAGTCCGCTGGGGATCAAAAAGGAGTGGAAGCGGTTCTTAAAAGAGCTCAGGATTCCGTCGCGGTCCATGGACCGGAACGAGTTCATCACGGAGTTCGGGCACACCACTATTACCTTTCCGGTCGTGCTTCTCAAGAAAGGGACGGAACTCTCGGTACTCCTTGGCGCCGAAGAGCTCAACCGGTGCCGTGACCTCAGTGACCTTATCGATCTCGTGAACGAGCGGATATTGCGGATATAATTTCCCCGCGGATCCATGCGCCGGGCATTACCAGGGTCTCCTTTTGTACCTGCCGCCCCCTCATTCTCTCCGTGCATACACCAGCTCAATACTATCAAAAGCGTCTGTCTCGTCCAGCCGCAGCGGCACGTACCGGGCAATGACAACAGGCCGGTCGATCTCGAATGTCGCGTTCAGCCGCAGCTGCTCGATGATTACTCCGCGGGACCGCACGTTGATCCCGATATCGTACTCGCCCGGCCGGGCATTCCGGGGCATGAGCGTTGCATTGATACGGACAAAATTCCACTTCGGGTTTGCAATAACCCCGGCACACGCCGGGCTGCCTATCGTGTTGGGATCGACATGGAGGTGAGGGTTAGCATCATTGGCATACTCCCCGGCATGGGCGCGGAGGAAATCACTCATCTCATCGTCGGGGATCATGACGAGTTTTGGCACCGGCTGACGGATCCCGTACGCCGGATCGCCGGCAGCCTGCGGGAACACCTCCCGCATTGCGCAGTCGGGGATGTCGAAGATGAAATACTCCTTGACAAACGTGAGCAGCAAGATCTGCGGGTTGTCTGTGGCATCTCGCCCATAGGATTTGGGGATCCATGTCTGGGTCGTGACGGGTGCCTGCGTGACAGGAGGTGCAGTTGTGGCGGTCGGTATTGTCTGGCCGTTTGTTGTCAGGACTGGCGCAGCAGTGGGCGTGACCAGCGGGATACCAGCAGCTGGTGTAGCAGCCGGTTCCTCCTGCAGGGTGGTCGTTGAGGGTGTATTTGGCGCCTGTGATGAGATGCAACCGGCACAACAGAGCAGCCCGATTACCATTACGGAGCAGAAGAAACTGGTACCGCAGGTGTTCATTGATCCCGGATCCATTTTGGACACGTTAAAGGTGATTATAAAATGCGGTTGATGACGGAGGTTGACGCGAATTGCTGATAGTGTGGTTGCCTTTCGTCTCGTTCTCATGCCGTTGTGTTCAGGCATTCAGCCGGAGATGGCAATGCCCTTTCCGGTATCCCCGTGCGCTCGTACACTGGCACCTCCTGTCCGGCAGGATCCCGGCAACCTCCCGCTCCCGTTTTGTCCGCGCCGGAAAATTCTTGAACTCTCTACAACATACTCCTGAGGTGCAATGATGAAAAAAACCGTACTTCTTCTTATTATAGCATGCCTGCTGCTTTCCGCAGGCTGCACAACGCAATCCACAACCCCTGCCACAACCGGCACCGGCCCGGCACTCCCCACATCTGCTGACACCCTGATGCAGGGACAGGCGGTTCCCATGGAGGCCAACGCAACCCATACGACGTCCAACACTTCGTTCGAGGTTTGGATTGACAGCTTCGAGATCGGCGAGATTCAGGAAGATGGCAACCAGGAACTCACCATTTATGTTGCTGCCAGGAATACCGGGGCAGATCTGATCCGGCTGGTCTGGTTCTGCAAGCTGACCGACATGAACGGCAAGACGTACGGTGGAATCGGGATTTCGCATGGGGGGAATGGGGCCCGCAGTTTCTGGATCGAACCTAACTGGACAGAAGCAGCGCGGGACTACGTGATCATCCGTTCCGACCGTGACCTTGATACACTCGCGAAAGGTGCCGTGCTGGATGTGTACTTCATGGAGAAACCACTGGATGATGTTCCCGTATCGCTCGAACCGGATTACCATACCCGGTGGACTATTGAGCCGGGGATAATCAAGCCGGGCGGGGACCATTTGATAATTTCTTCCTCCCCAATTCCGTCCTGAATCTTTTTTTTTCGTAATGATGCTTTTTACACTGCACTGCACTGCCCGTTCCAGGATGTCATGTGCCGGATAATTCCTTCCCTTGCCTGCCCCCCCGCAGGATTTATTGAACGGCATGCTCCCCCATCATGTACCTCGCGCATTTTTCCTGTTAACGCTGGATTTGCCGGGCGGCAGGAATACCGGAAATATCCTGTTTGTCCCGGAACACCTGCCAGATGGTGCATGCCGGAGAAAGTGCTTTGATCCGGCGTTTTCGGTACTGTTATGCAGAGCATGGTGCGGCCGGCGCCGGTTTTAAAAATACCCGCATGAAACCAGAACCGCCGGCATTATCATCATCTATGGAAAAAAGAGATCCATTGGAGTGGTGTACCATGGAAACCGACCTTATCTGCCCGTTTATGAGCCGTCCTGCCGATAAGACCAGCCCCGCAGCAGGGTTCATCCCCTGCCAGAAGGAGCGGTGCATGGCATGGGTGCCCGAGTACCGTATGGCGCCCACCGGTATTGTTAAGGCCCACTGCAAGATCATCGGTCTTGAAGGCGGAATGTAATCCAAACACGGCCTTGCGCTATTTTTTTAGATATCTATTTCCCGCTGCCGGAAAAACCCACCTTCACCCTGTACAGGTACCTGATGGCAATCTGCCTTTTATTAAACCCTTTAGTGAAGGCTGTTGACCTGCTTTGGAACACGCGGGACCGTACGGCTGATGCTCAAGGCCACTCCGATGCCTGGCTTGACATCCAGGGAAAATGTATCTCCTGCGATCATTGACTGAGACGGACAGGCAGAAATGACAAACAGTTCCCCCGGTTCAAGGAGGTTATTTCCGGGGCCGTTCTCGTTTATCCGTTGATACACCGCCCATGTCCCGCTGTTCTTGACACACCCCGCCGGATTATACGTGACAGGATCGCGGTTCAGTGTTTCAAGCTGAGATGCATTGCTATATGTCAGTACAATCTTCTCAAAATCCACTGGTGACCCGGCAGGTGCAATACGGCAGGTGAAGTTGATCTTATAGATCTCCGAGGAAATGCCATCCTCGCCAATACCATAGATCTGACTGAAGATTTCGAGTGTGGATGTAGTCTGCCCAACTGCAGTGAAAATGACATTCTGGCTCTTCTGTGTAATGAAAAAGCCGGTATTGAGTATCGTATAGGAGAAGACCGCGGCAACAACAACAAATGCGATGAGGACCAGGGCAGCTTCAAGACCGGTAAAACCATCGTCCCCGTACGGGAGACCGGATTTACGTGAATGCCGGTGAGCCCGATCGGTTTGCATACTACCTGACATCTCCTGTATCCGGTTTATCGCCGGGAGATAATAATCTCAACGAATCTGTGTTGTCGGGTTCCTTTCGGACCGGCCCTGTCCCCGTGGTCAGTCATCCCATGGACGGAGCAGTCTCTCTTTCCCGGCCACGATCTCCGGCACACTCTTTGCCGCACCCCATTCCGGCTCGTCCAGCAGCCGGTCCGGGACCGCTGCAAGCACCCGCACCGCAGTGCCGGGCAGCTCTTCGGCACGGAGGGGTGGCAGGATGACCGGCCGGGGCAGGGACTGCAATTCGCTATGAGTCGGGTACTCCCCCGGGATCACGAACGTGTCGGTTTCCGAAGGTATCGCCATGGCTCTGGCCGGCTGGTCCGGCAGCTCGTATTGCCGTAATGGCGGCATTACTATCCGCCGTTCTCCACTCATCGCCTTATAACTCCTGAAACCCCGATGCCTGCAGGGAAATGGATTCCCCCGCCCGGGAAATGGTGGCCGGTATTTCTGCACCCGGAAGGTCCGGAATTATTGTGGATACGATGGCGATGACGATAATTCCGGCAAGCAGGGTCCAGAGGGTTGCCGGCATCCAGAACAACAGGCTTTTGCCGGTGAACAAAATTCCACCACGATTGATGCCCCGGGCGGTATTGCAGGCCGTGGTTATAGAATATACCCAGATAACCAGCAGAAAGAGACCCGTCAGCCCGGCAACTGCCATCGTTATCAGGTATGAACCCCGGACGATAAACATCAGCATCGCGCTGACAATCAAAAGCCCAAAACCTGCGGCAATCACATATATGCCTTCCACAGTCCTGCCGTTATACCACTGCCCCCACCCCGGGAAAAGAAATGCACAGGCAGCGGCAAAGAGCGGGTTGCGGCGCTCCCTCTTTTTTTGTTCCTGCCGCGGTGCAAGCGCAACCGGTTGAGCATTGCCGG
>CAZMCL010000057.1:0-8647 GCA_964564375.1 uncultured Methanoregula sp.
AAACCCTGACCATGATCCCAGCCGTGATCTTCGGGACATGTACGAAGAGCTGCCAGACCCCGCCAGTGATGAGTATGTGTGGCCGGAGAACGAGGATGCGGATGAGGACTAAAAGTCCCCGATATCTTTTTTTAAAAAACCTGTCGTACCTGAATTTTGTTGCCGGGTGATCCGGGAATTTTTTTGGGAAGCGGTCCCGGAACAAAGAAGTGCCTGTGCTCTGCGTGCACGAGAGAGAATCCCGGGTATGTCAGTTCCCGGTTACCGGAAAAAAGCAGAAGATTTTTTTCAGGGTCAGCCCAAAAGAGTGTTAATTCGTATTTTAATAATGATTCATCGGTTACGAGGATTTTGGTATGAACAGGACACAGGTTTTAACCCTGGCAATCACCGTCACCATCTGCCTCCTCGCTACGGCAGGGTGTACTAGTACCTCCGGCACCGCCCAGCCCGCATGTCAGGCAGCCCAGCAACATCCGGCCGTATCGTTCAACGCAACACCCGTCCGGTATGCAACGGTCAACGGGGTTACGCTGGGATACCGGGAATTCGGGTCCGGCGAACCGCTCCTGATGGTCATGGGATTTGGCGGTACTATTGATGGCTGGGACGAGACCTTCATCGGCATCCTTGCCTCGAAATACCATGTCTATACCTACGATCACCGGGGGATGGGATACAGCAGCGATAACAACGCAACGCCATCCATTTCCCTGTATGCCGAAGACGCCGCTGCGTTGATGCCCGTTCTCGGCTATGACAGCATGCACGTCTATGGGGTATCCATGGGGTCCTCGATCTCCCAGCAGCTGGTCATCGATCACCCGGAACGCGTGCAAAAACTGGTCCTGAGTTCTTCGTCATACAGTGTCCGGATCCCCGCAACAACAAAACTGCTCGGCGATGTTGAATCCACGGCAGTTGACCCTGACGTTACAGAAGGCAATCGCAGGGAAGCGCTGGCAATCCTCGCGTGGAACGGGACATATGACGGCCTTGCCGGCATCAAAAAAGATGTCATGCTTATTGTCGGTACCAGTGATGATCTGACTCCCGATTCCGTATCGGTCCAGATGGCCGGGCAGATCGAGGGTTCGTGGCTCGTACGGTTCAAGGGCGTTCCGCATGCCGGGTCCATGTATGCGCCGGTCGAGTACGGGCAGAGCGTACTGAACTTCCTCGGCATGGATGAGTCCCCGGCCGTGACCACATAAATTCTTTTTTTATTCAGGCTGTTACAGCCATGGATTACAGGAACGGGATACAGTGACGATGGGAAAAATAACGGCATCCCATTGGCGTTGCCATATCATTAAAAAAATTGGGGCCATGCAACAGTAATAACCACGCCATGAGTTCAGACATCCCGTCCGGTCTGCCGGTGAAATGATGCGGGCCCGCACGGATTTAAATATCCTTAAACGTTATTACGGGGTAAATGAAAAGGAAGAGCCATGAAAATTGCCGCTGTACTCATTACAATCCTTGTTGTTGCCCTGCTTATTATTCCTGCAGCAGCAGTCGAAACTGAACTGAACGAGACCAAAGAACCGATCATCCATGGGGTAACCCTGGAACCCACTCCCATACCGACCACGGAGATCATCAAGCCTCCAACCACCCTGCATGTTGTCACGGAGCCCACAACGGAACCAGTGACGAAAGCTACTACGAAACCGGTTACCTCTGAGCCAACAACGGTGCCGACCACCGAAGCCCCGGGACCCAAGGTCGGGTGGCTGACCATCATGTCCACGCCTTCCGGTGCAGAGGTTTCAATTGACGGGAAAGCCGCCGGGGTAACCCCCATCAGCGGCAGGGAACTGGGAGCAGGCACCCATACCATCCGGATCACGATGACCGGCTATGAGCCATTTTCAACCGAGAAGGAACTCAGTGCCGGTGAACAGGCTGCGGTCGATGCAACACTGAAACTGGTCCCCGTTACGACCGTACCCACGACAAAACCGACTACGCCCCCGACCAGTGCGCCGACTGCCATCCCCACCACGCAGGTAACGACCGTGCCGATAACCCATACTCCCACGCCGTGCGTTGGCTGCGACAAGGGATGGCTTAAAGTGAACTGCAACGTAGACGGCGCCACGGTCTCTTTTGACGACCACTCTTCAGCATGCACGATTGCGCAGGGGTCCTGTACTACTGAAGTCAGTACGACCGGCACACCCTACCGGACCTTCACGGTGCAGAAACCCGGGTACCAGCTCTTCACCGGCACGGTAACCTCATGGCCGTCGAACGACCAGACCGTGAACCTGTACGCGACCCTGAACCCCACCCCCACCCCGTCGTATGGGAATATCATGGTCTACTCCAACCCCTCCGGCGCCATCGTGACCCTTGACGGTGGCAGCTGGCAGTATTCTCCTGCAAGCTTCACGGACATCAGTACGGGCGGCCATTCCATCCAGATCACCATGAGCGGTTACCAGCCATACGGGACATCCGCGTATGTGACTGCCGGCCAGACCGCGACGGTTAATGCATACCTTGTACCCAATACCCCGCAGCCCCAGACAGGTTCCATCAATGTCGTAACCTCGCCCAATGGAGCGGACATCTACGTTGACGGGAATTATAAAGCGGAAAGCCCGCATGTGGTCACCAACCTGGCCCCGGGGTCGCACACCCTCCGTCTCCACAAGGCCGGTTACGATGAGTACCTGTCTACGGTCACCGTGAATGCCGGCTCGCAGACACAGGTCTCCTTCACCTTTACCCGCCAGCACACGAGCGTTGGTTCGCTTGAGGTGGCTTCCACCCCGGGCGGCTCATCAGTCTATCTTGACGGGATCTTCATGGGACAGACTCCGGTTGGCAGTTATCTCGATCTCACGAGTATCCTCGCGGGATATCACACCATCCTCGTACGGCACACGGATTTCCAGGACTACTCACAGAGGGTTTACGTGAAAGGCGGGGACGTCGTGACCGTCAACGCACTGCTTACACCCAATGTGCCATCTCCGATACCGGATACGACCGGACAGATCATTGCCGTTTCAACACCGGCCGGTGCCGAATTGTTCCTTGATAATACCTTCAGGGGTGTCACACCCGTAACCCTTTCCGACATCCCGGCCGGCTCGCATGTCGTGACGGTAAAACAGGCAGGATATACCGATGCATCCCAGACTGTCACGGTGACGGGCGGGCAGAGCACACCGGTTGCTATCAGTCTTGTGGCGGTTACTCCGACAACTCATACGCCCCTGTCACTTATTCCGGTCTTCGGCGCCATAGCAGTTATCGGGGCAGTCCTTGCGCTGGGTCGCAGGGAACTATAGATCTTCTCTCTCTT
The DNA here is from genome assembly GCA_964564375.1 of uncultured Methanoregula sp. Classification (GTDB taxonomy): domain Archaea; phylum Halobacteriota; class Methanomicrobia; order Methanomicrobiales; family Methanospirillaceae; genus Methanoregula. The sequence goes on from CAZMCL010000057.1 coordinate 3,323, forward strand.
TTTGTGAAACGGGCAATTTCCTAGCGAACCGGGAATTGAGATTACGAACCGCAAAAAGTAATGTCCCGTAAATCCGAACACTCATTCATGAGTCGGATGGTTTTTTTGAGCATCCTTATCCTCTCCGCATGTTTTACGGCCGGGTGTTTCTCCCCTACCGGCATCGTTGCCCCGGTGGCCAACAATCCGCCGCAGATCCCCTCGGAATCATCTGTCATTACCGGAGGATCTGCCCTTGCCATTACTTTTAACGAAGAAGAAATTGTAACTGCCTCGCCCGAAGCTGAGATGGAATTCCGGGAGGGCCTGAACTGCCTGTCCCGGTACGGGCAGTACAACAACTCGCTGGCGTATTTCGATGCCGCGCTCGCAATTGACGGGAATTTTACCGCGGCATGGCTGGCAGAAGGAGTTGCCTTCCATAACCTGCAACGCTATGATGAAGCCATTGACTGCTTTGACCATGCACTGTCAATCACGCCTCTCGATCCCGCGATCTGGAACCTGAAATGCGTGACGCTTACCAATGCAGGAAGGCGGGAGGAGGCTTCGGAATGTAGGCGAAGGGTCGCGGAACCGGAACCCCCGAACAGCAGCGGATAAGGATTCACGGTCTGTATGGCATGCAAAGTACTCACGGATGTGCTTGATGACGCTCCATTCACGATCAGGCATGCCCATATCTGGTTCCTCTCCTCGATGGGGATCTTCCTTGACGGGTTCGATCTCTTCGTGATGTCCATTGCCCTGCCGCTCATCACGGTCCAGTTCGCTGCCACGCCCCTTGCACAGGGGGCCATCGGCGCCGCAGCGGTTGTCGGGGCGATCTTCGGGGCGCTTATCGGCGGAAGGCTCTGTGACCGGTTCGGGAGAAAGAAGGTTTTCCTGGTGGACCTCTTCATCTTCATCGTCTTTGCCGTCCTCTCGTCTTTTGCCTGGAACCTTGAATCCCTCATCCTCTTCCGGTTCCTACTCGGCATCGGGATCGGGGCGGACTACCCGATCTGCGCATCCTATGTCTGCGAGTTCATGCCGAAGAGGATCCGGGGCCGGATGATGATCGCTGCCTTCAGCTTCCAGGCCATCGGCATCTTTGCTGCGGCGGCATTCGGGCTCCTCATCCTCACGGTGTACCCGGTCGAATCGGCATGGCGATGGATGCTTGTTGCCGGCACCATCCCGGCGCTCGTTATCCTCATCCTGCGGCGGACAATTCCCGAGAGCGCCCGGTGGCACATCCAGCGCGGGGAATGGAAGCTCGCCATGGGGGTAGTCCGCTACCTGATACCGGACTTCAGCCTCAAGGGACAGGTCAGTCCCCCGGTCAAGACCGTGGAGCAGGATGAGTCACAGAGGGTCACATGCCATTTCCCCCTTGCCGATTATGCCGAACTCTTCTCTAAAGAAAACCTGAAGAAGACAGTTCTCATTACCGTGCCATGGTTCCTGATGGACTTTGCCTTTTACGGGGTCGGGATCTTCACGCCCATCCTCATCGCTGCCCTTATCGGTGCGGACACGGTCGGCCTCAATTTCATTGCACAGGACTTCTACTCGACCGAGTACACGGTTATGCTCGACATCTTTCTTGTCGTCGGCTTCATCCTCAATATCCTCTTCATCGAGAAAATCGGCAGGATGCGGCTCCAGCTGGCAGGGTTTGTCGGCATGGCGGCCGGCATGTTCATCCTAGCCGCGGCCCAGTCCGGCCCGCAGACCATAATCGCCCTTGCCTTTGTCGGGTTCGGCTTGTTTAACCTCTTCCAGAACCTGGGGCCGAATGCAACAACCTTCCTCCTCCCGGCCGAACTCTATCCCACCCGGCTCCGCGCCACCGCCCACGGATTTGCCTCAGCGCTTGCGAAGGTCGGCGCAGCCTGCGGGATCATTGTTGTTCCGCTGATGAAAGTATCCTGCGGGACACGGGACACGGTCATCTTCATGGGCATCGTCTGTGTCATTGCCTTTGTGGTGACATGGCTCACCCGCATCGACATGTCCGGCCGCTCCCTTGAAGATCTTGAAGATGCGGTATGAAAGATTGCTGTGCTTCAGAATGAAAACCGTTGCAGGGCAGGTGGCCCCGGACATCTCATTATCCTAAAAAGTATCAGTATCCAGTTACGGTGATCTTAAGGGCAGGGAATGCAATACCCGGTACCAGTTCAGGTACGTGCCATGCCGTTTGAGTGCAGCCAGTGCGGGGAATGTTGCAGCCACCTCGGCCTTGTCCATGTCATCTGCAAAGATTACGGCAATTACCACTTCCTGGTGAATAACCAGTACACCGGTGAGAAAACTGAAGTAACGGTCGATCCGGACAAAATCTCGCTTTTTAATGACCGGGGTATCTTTGCTGAACGTCCCGAAGCCTGCCCGTTCTTCCGGTTCGACCACACCCTCTCAAAAGGGTTCTGCACAGTCCACCTGACCCGCCCGGAGATCTGCCGGGACTATGGCTGCTGGCGCATCCTGATCCTTGACCGGGAGGGCAAACGGGCCGGGCGGATAATGTGCCAGCGGTTCCTTGCCTCGGAAGACAAGCGGTTAACAAGGATCTTTGAAGAACAGATCAATGACCGTATCGAGCCGGACGATGCAGCGTGGGACGAGCGGGTGATCCGGGTGCTGGGTGCAGCGGGATATACGGTGCGGCAGTAGGCGATGCACGTATGGAAGCTGCGCAGGGCAATGTTATGGCCCGCTTCCGGAGTGGCGGAACTTCCCGGCCGGCACACGGATCCCGAACCGTGCACCCCTGCCCGGCTCACCTGTCTCTTCAATCGTGATAACGGTGATGGCGAGGATCTCCCGGGAAAGGAACAGGCCAAGACCGGTATTTTTCCCGACACCCCGTTCAAAAATCTCTGATTTGTCCTCCTGCGGGATACCTGCACCGTTATCCTCAACCATGATCACCATATCCTCTCCGGACTGGTGGCAGGAAACGGTAATTTCAGAAAGACCTGCCCCCCCATAGGTTACCGCATTGTCAAAGAGGTTGTAGAAGACTTTCTCCAGCATCGGATCGGCATACACTTCCAGCGGACCGGTGCTGCATGTTAAGGAAACCCCGTGGAAATCCACCTGGTTACGGATACGGTTGATGACAGATCCGACATACTGCCATGCCGGCGCTTTGGCACCCAGCTGCTCGTACTCGCGTGTGAACGCTATCTGCTGTCCCATTGCATTGACGGCATCCAGCTGCCGGTCAAGGTATTCTCTCTGGGTGGGATCGGTTGCCAGTTCCCGGCTCAGTTCAAGGTAACTCCCCACTGCCATGAGTTTGTTTAATAGATCGTGGCGGGTGATGCTGGTCAGAAGCCCGATCTTCCGGTTGGCCTGTGAAAGCGCAAGTTCTGATCCTTTGCGCTCGGAGATATCACGGAACAGGCAAAGATAACCGGATGAACCCGCATCTCCCCGGTCCATGGGGGTGACAGACACATCATAGAACCGGAGGGTTCCCTCCTTTTGCACCTCAGCCTCGATACGGCGTTCAATGGACGGGGCTGGATCGTCACGGAGTGATGCAAGCAGGGGAAATACATCCCCGACCATCTTCCCGATCGCATCGTGGGAAGAGACACCGGTGATAAGTTCGGCTGCGGGATTCAGATCGATTACCCGGTAATCGCTGTTGGTGACGATTACACCGTCCCGCATGGTTGTAAAAACCAGCGAATATGCGACCGGTATGGTAGTGAAGAGCTGGTAGCGGAGGAGCCCCACCGCAAGGATGATCCCGCTGGCAAGAAAGGCAAACGGGGTCAGATCGAACTGCGGAAACGGGGAGAGCTGGAAGACATATGCCATGTTACAGAAAGCAGGGATGGAAGCTGCGCAGACCAGCAGGAGCGACTGGCGCCGGTAGAGTTCGGTGGAGACAAAGAGCCTGCCCGTTGCAAGGACGAGCGCGATAAGGGCTACGAGATAGCAGTACGCGATGTGGATCCAGAAAAGGGGGCCGTGCTCGTAGAGCCAGATAACTGAACCGTCAAACGATGCTTCAAAAAATCCTGTATAATAAAGGTGATGAAGCGGATTGGTCAGCACCAGGATCCAGACAATGGCCGGAACAATGAAGAAGAGGGGGACCGTTCGGCGGGTAAGGAACTGTTCGCGCCCGGTAAAACAGAGGACAATAAAGAGCCACGCAATCGGCACGGTCTGCAGGGCGGGATACTCGATATTGTTGATGAGAATGACCGCATCGAGGCTGGAACTGGAGAGCTCTATCACGTACCCGAATATCCAGACCGTCTCTGCTGCCATCAGCAGGATGAAGGGCTGTACGATCGTCTGGGCCCGGTTCTGCCACCCGGCATAGGTCAGGAGCAGGGAAATGGTGCCGGCAATAAGGAGGAGGAGAATTGCAAGGGAGGAATTGATTATCATTACACCACCATTTCGGGATTTTTATGGGCCGTTCCGGATCCTGCAATAGGATTCCCGTGGCCGGAGAACCTGCTGCCGGATCTGGGCGTGCAGACCTAGGAAAATCCGTGTGAATCATAGTCAATTCTTAAAGTTCATAAATCCCGTGCCCCGCCCACGCACCCTGTGAGCCTGTCACAGGCCAGATTCACGCGGGGAAAATAAAGAGAGAGAAATTGTATTTAAAAAAATGCTGTCACTAAATTTTACAGAACGGCCACCGGGACCGGCACTGCGGTTGCGGTCACATTCGCGACCATGAAATAGGCCGCAAGGATGATCAAGAGAATGAACGGGATCATGACTGCCAGTGCAACCGCAAGGATCGCTTTCAGGCCATCGATCTCCTGCAGCTCGCGTACGCCCAGGATGCCAAGGGTAAGCGACCAGAGGATGAAGAGAAAACCGATGAACGGGATCCAACCGAAAATCAGCCGGGGCGTGTTGCCGTAGATTACCGCGTTTATCGTCTGCATGATCCCCCGGCGCCCGCCAAAGATGTACACCCAGAGGTGAAGCCACGCGCCAAAAACCAGTGTACCAACAAACCCGCCAACCAGCATGAGCAGGAATATCGCCACTGGAAGGGAAATCCCCCAGCTCATCGTGGCAAATGCCGGCAGGGTCTCGATCATGATCGCGGAAAGTGCCGCGGAGAGGATGGCATTGAACAGGAGCAGTGCGATAAAATACGTAAAAACCCCGGCCGGTTCATCGTCTTTTGACTGCCGGAATGTCTCAACAGGGTCCAGGAGATATCCTTTTGCCTTCTCAATCAATGCACAAATCATACAGATCAATGATTGTTGTGAAGGGAATATAAAAGGGGAAGGGGAACGGCGCAGGTAATTTTGTCCTTGTTGTTAGAACAGAACACGGTCAGGG
>CAZMCL010000058.1:0-8460 GCA_964564375.1 uncultured Methanoregula sp.
CAAAGGCCGGGGTTTTTGAGGAAAAAGCAATGCAGAAACTTCCGACCATGCAGGTCCAGCGCCATTTCACCAGGCGCCCGGACGGCCTGTACGAAGTCAAGCCGCACTTAAAAGAACTGCTCCGGTTCCGGCCCCATGACCTGATGAGCGGAGTGCCACCGGTCCGGTATGTCGACCTCATCACCTGCCGGAACGTGACCATTTACTTTACCGAGAAGCAGAAAGATGACCTTTCCCGCATGTTCCATTCGGCACTTGTTGCTGATGGTTTCTATATCATGGGCAAGACTGAATATCTCGGCCGGCAGGTCGAGGATCTCTTTATTTCCAAAAATACTGCCCAGAAAGTTTTTATAAAAAGGGAAAAGCCCCTGCAACCGCGAACCTCTTAATGGGTTTGCCGGTCATCTTTTTCCTGCTCATCGCCCCGGACAAAATCCTTAGTGAGGCTACGCTGGAACTCTTTTCTGGCCGCATGGGCTTTGATCTGGTTTAATACAGTCATGAAATTCAGGCCGATGATGAGGATGACAAGCAGCAGGCTCACCCAGAGCATGACGCCCTGAGATGAGAGAAACGCTGCCCAGAGCAGGACTACAAACGAGATCAGGTAAAAGACAATCCATGTCCGCAGTCCCGGTAACTCCATACTCATCCTTATTCACTGAAGCGGTAAATAAAATATCCGAAGTCATTATCCAATCGGGACGTCCGGAATAGTTTTTTTGTTTTCGTCAGCCTTGAGATCCTTCGATGAAGTGTGATAATTAATAAAAACCGCAGGTTCCATCGCCATGTTTTTTTATACGACACGGGTAAGTACTAGATGTGGAAACCGGAGATCTCTTAACCCTTGTTGGTGGGCTTGTTCTTGTTCTTGTCATCGCTCTTGTCCTGAACCCGCAGTATCTCTCCGAGTTTACAACGCCGGCAGTTTCCGGGCCCACGGCAACCCCGCTCCCCCCGCCAACTGCAATACCGGCACAGGTTCCTGTTGAAACGGTGACGCCGGATCCTGTAACCCCTCCTGTCACTCTGCGGCCTGATGACCCCCCATACCAGATTTTTTACACGGATAACCCGTTCACCTATCCCCGATTCAAACTCCCCGAGAGCATGATATCCTACGGTGCGTCCGACATTCCTCTGAGAGGCGAAGAGATTGTACCGTTTGCGTTTGTTTCCGATACCCGTGGAGGACTTACCCAGACGTTCTCGGTCCCGTATCCGCTCTGGGTTCTCAACACGACCGTTATTGCAACCCGCACCCCCCAGTACGGGAATTTCAAGATGGTTCTCTGCTATGCGAACAATGGTACAATAATCGAGGGTGAGGAGATCCTGAACCGGGGCTTTTCACACCGCATTGTCCAAAGTTCAAATATTGATTTGTACATGATTATTACGACTGCCTATATCGACCACTATTATATCTCGCTTGAAACCCCGCGGAGTTACTACAATGCATACCGCCCGTGACTGGTGAAAAACGGCGTTGTGTTACAGGGAATTATCCGCAGAACACGAATTGAATTGTCTCAAAAAAAAAATTTAGAGTTTTTCTACGATAATCCTCACGCGGTCACCGGCTTTGAGCTGGTGGCCCTTGGGAATATCGATATTAAACCAGAGCGCATCAGGATTATCCTGGGTCGGGTCCTGCGACATCAGGCAGTCTTTATGGCTGTTGATATCGCCTACAAATTCGATCTCGGATTCAAATTCCAGAACTTTCGTCATGATAAATGTGTGAAAAATAGGGGGTGTTCATATTGCACGCGGGGTAACCATCCAGGTGGTGCTGTTTGAATAGCTCCACCGGATGATATCCAGTTCCTTACAGATCTCGGCAAGGATTGCCATGTTTGTTCCCACCTCTTTTGGTGACAGGCCAAGGTCTTTTGCAATATATTTCGACTTGAAGTAGTGCTTGCCCTTGGTTATGCCTGAGTTGAGATACAAAACGATCTTGTGCTGGGTCTCATTGTACGTATCACGTAATTTCTTGGTTGTTGACATTTTGTGCCTCAGCATTAAAAACTCATATGGATCATCTTCTATTTATATATACCTGATGTTTGGGGTTAAATCTACGCCATTTTTTTTGTAGGATCCCTAAAATTCTGACCAGAACGCATATATTAAGCCCATATTTTGACCGGTTTTCCGGTACCCGCTGTATGCATCATGCCTGAAAATTCCGGGGATAATTTTTTGCGATTTGTTGAAAAGAAATGAGAATTGGTATTATTTCTGGATTGGAGCGTCGGCAATCTTTTTGATCAATGCTTCAAGCACCACATCGCGCATGCCTTCCACGAATTTTATGCTGCCAACCACAAGGTGCCCGCCACCACTGATACCGCCGCCCGGGATCTCGTTTCGGAGTTCTCGCACCATATGGGGGATATTCATGAGTACGCCCCGGGAACGAAGCACGGCAAAATCCGGTCCGAAACCGATGGTGACCACTGGTTTTCCGACATTCTCCTTGCAGAGCCGGTCGTGAACTTCACCGCTGGTCTTGCCAGGTGGAGGGAACGTGAACTTGTGTGCATGGATCTCCACGTCAAGGAGGAAGAGATGAGCTTCGTTTGCCAGTATACGCGGGACTACATGGGGCATTGAGGCATTCATCTGGTCCTCTATCATGGTGTTTGCCCCTTCCACGAGAAGCCGGACCATTTTCTTGTGGCGCTCGGTGTTACCTGTGATATTCAGGATGTCCTTGACGATTTCCCTGCCGTCATTGAACCGAAGCCAGAACTGTTCGTAATCGAGAGCAAGGGCGATGTCCTTGCAGGCTTCTTCGGGGTACTGGTCCCGGATAAGCGCGAGGAACAGGGCACGTTCGGGCGCATCGCTACGGTCGCCGACTCCGGCAACGGCCGGAAGGTGACGGATGACCGGTTCAACCTTGGGATTGATCAGCCGGGCAACTTCTGTTCCGAGCATGCCGGCAGTGATGCCGAAATCCCCTCCAGCATGATAGGGGTTCACGTGCGCTTTGAGATATTTGTCAATGGTTGCGTCCGGATGGTGGTGGTCTATTACAACCAGTTCGATATCGTACACGCTGGCAACCTTGTACGCCGGTTCGTCCTCTTCTGTAGACCCGTTGTCCGTGAGAAGGATGAGCGGCATCTTCTGGCCAAAACGGATGTGGTCCTTGAGCGCGAAATCGAGGTCGCGGGTGATGTCCTCAATCTCGTAGAACGGTGCTTTAGACGGGGCCCGTTTGAAAAGATAGTAATCGGCATCAAAGTCCCCGCCGGACTCTTTCATGAGGGAGATTACTGCCTGTTCGATTGCAACCGCAGAACAGATGCCGTCTGCATCAGCATGGTGACGGAGGATGATGGGCTGGGAGGTGAAAACGGCCTTCCGGATGATCTTTGCGATCTTTCTCATCTCGGGGCGGAGTTTCTCCATTACCTCGCTCTCCACGAGCAGGGAGATATCCGCCGGCTCGGCTCGTGCATCAAGCGCTTTTTCTATCCGCTCTCTGACTGCTGCGGCTTCTTCTTCATCAAGGACCGAGAGTGCGTCCACTTCGATCTGGAGCTGGCCGTTCCTGGTCATCACTTCCCCGATAACTTTGACCATGTTGCCCAGTTCGGCTTCCGGGTATGCCCGGACGCCGGCCTCGACAAACGCAGCAGCGTTCTGGGTGCCGGTCTCGTCTATTACGGTGAAGATGGTCGGGCCGCTGGTCTGCTTGATCTGGGCGATCTCGCCTTCGATGGCGACGGTTCTCCCGATCTTACCTGAGAGATCAGCAATACGGACTGTTGTGGATTTCCGCTCCACATTCTGAACCTGGTATACCTGGACCTGAACATCCTCAAGGTCGATGTTACCGTTCGGCCGGATCTGGCGCACCCGCACGAGAATAGAATCGCGCTCATTGTAATCCCCTTTCATGTTGGTCTTGTGCACAAGACCTTTGATCCGGTCATTGATCTGGACAAACATTCCGAAGTTGGCAAAACCCTGGACCTTTCCCTGGTAGATATTCCCTTCTTCGATATCCGAAAGATCACAGCCGGATCCGAGCCGGTAGACCATTACGTCATCAGAATCAGTATCATTCATGGTTTTTCTCTCCACACACAAGCGTCTTAGCATATTGTTGCGATATGGTATCCTTAGTGTATCGTCAACGCTTTCGCAGATTGCTGCGGCTGCTATTGCCCTGTATGATAATGAATGGGATCGCTCAAGGTTAATTTACTTGTTATAATGCAGGAGTTATGAGATGTGATCACTCATCCCGGAACGTGACCTCGATCATCTCAAGATCGTTCGGGGCAAGGATGGTGCCGTCATATTTCTTCCGGGCATCGCTGATATGGACGTTTGAATCCGTGTACCGGGAACTGATATGAACAAGGGCCAGTGCCCGGGCACAAAGAGCTGATGCAGCTTCTCCTGCCTGTGCAGCGGTTGCATGGTAAAATTCTGCAGCCCGGGCGGCTTCCGTCTCATCGTACGTTGCATCATGAATGAGAATGTCCGCATCATGGGCGTTCTCCATCAGCCCCGGAGGAATCGCCCGGGTATCTCCGGTATAAACGATCTTTCTCCCGGGGCGTGCTCTGCCCATAACCTGCTCCGGACGGACCTCGTGCTGGTCAATCCCGTTTCCCACCGTTACCATCTCGCCCCGCTGGAGCCGGCCGAAAAGCGGGCCCGGCGGGACGCCAAGAGTTATCGCGCCCTCGCGGTTGAACCGCCCCGGGCGGGAATCCTCTTCAAGGACAAACCCGAGTGCGGGCATACCGTGGTTCACGCCAAATGCGGTGATGGTATACCCATTGAACCGTACCCATGAACCAGGGGTGAGTTCTACCGATTCCATGGGGAATTTTAAGTTGAACCGGGCCACATAACGCAGGGTTTTGACAAACTCATGTACCCATTCCGGTCCATAGATTGTGAGGGGTTCGGTGCGCCCGTTGAACGACATGGTCTGAACGAGCCCAAAAACCCCGAGGAAATGGTCGGCGTGCCAGTGGGAGATGAAGATAGCATTGATTGTAAACCCGCACCGTGCCCGCATCATTTGTTGCTGGGCGCCTTCGCCACAGTCAAAAAGGATAGTATCAGATCCGCGCCGGACCATGATGCAGGGCGGGTTGCGCTGCGGCGTTGGCAATGCCCCAGCCGTGCCGAGGAAGTGGATGTGCAGGGTCTCGCCGCTCATGCAAAACACCTCCTGAATACCGCGAGGCTTTTCTTGCCCTCTTCAACGGATCGTCCCTCCACAACAGCAATGCCCCGGAAACTGGCGGCGATGGTCTTTCCTGCCAGATCCCAGTTGATGGTGCCTTCGCCAAGAGCAAGGTGTTCGTCTGACATCCCATGGTTATCATGGATATGAATATGCTTTGCCTTTGCAGCATGCTGCAGGAAGTCCTGTAATTTTCCGACAGTATTTGCATGCCCGAAATCAAAGGTCATGCCGATCCCCTCGATTCCTTCGGTCATGCCGATAAGTTCTTCCGGGAACCGGCAGAGGAATTCCTTGACCCCGATCATGTTCTCAAGACATGCCGTGACGTTGTGTTCTACAGCGGTTTTCCCGATCTGACGGAGGGCGTCTTTCTGGAGATCCCAGGCCTTCTGCGGCATCAGTTTCCCGACCGGTGAGAGGTAACCCGGATGGATCGTGACCAAATCGGTCAGGTCAGATGCATGTTCGATGCAGGTGCATATCTGCCGGATGGATTCGCGATAAATGGGATCGTTGAGTGTTGCAAGGTTCAGATCGCCATACGGGGCGTGTACGGTCACTTTGAGATTTGTGCTGGCTAGGGTCGCATCGATCCTCTTCCGGCAAACCGGGTCTTCAAGCCGGTAATTACCGTCGCTGACAATCTCCCAGCCGGTATAGCCCGCTTCTTCGATCGCGGGAACCCACGAAATGTCGTCCCAGACCTTGGCCGATGATGAGAAGTAAGGGATAATATTCATGAGTCCTGCCCCATGGATGTCAAAAGGTCCTGGACTTTATGCGTGAAGTCATTGAGACTCCCTTCGTTTTTTAAGTGAAGGTCTGCGATCTCCAGCGCATTTCCAAGTCCCCAGCTCAGCTCACGTTCGTCCCGGTTACGCAGTGCATCGGCAGTGGTAAAATCATCGGATCGGGCGCGTGCAGCAATCCGTGCAAGGCGTTTCTCAAATGATGAATCGATGCTGATTAAGAAAAACCCGGAAAAGTTCCTGCGGAACAGGGCAACTTCCATATCGCCGCGGATTCCGTCAACAAGCACGAGGGGCACAACCTGTTTTTGTATCTCCGGTACGCAGAGATGAGCGATGGCATCCATGCCCCCTTCCGCCCGCAGCCGGTTTGCGGTCGCCCCGAAGTTGGTGTCGTTCGGTTCGAGGCCGGCAGCCATTACGGCTTTCCGGATCATATCGCCCATGACGATAACCGGAATGCCCATTCCTGAAGCTATCTTTGAGAATTCACCCTTGCCGCTTGCGGGCATCCCGACGACTCCTATCACCTTCATAGACAATTTCACCTCCCTCACGCGTCCGGATCCTGACTTCCCGTGAAAGTCTGTCCGCAATGGCTTTCATCTCTGCCTCCGTGAGCGGCCGGACATTTTCAGTCACACCCTGCTGGAGAACGATATCAACATCCCCGGCTTCCTGTGCTATGATGGGAACCTCGTCATCATAGCCCCGGAAGAGCGTGATAACCACCTCGAATTCCGGTAATGACCCGTTCTTTTGTGCATCACGGCAGAGTGCAAGGGACTTTTGCACATTCTCTACACAATTTACCTTGAGGAGATTATTATACCGCGCCCAGCGGGCTTTGATATCGAGGGCAACATGATCGACAAGCCGGTTCTCGATGAGCGCGCTCAGGGTTTCGGGATATACTCCGTTTGTCTGGATCCCTACAACAAGCCCCAGCGATTTTGCCGCTTTTGCCAGTGCCAGAAGAGCATCTTTCTGCATCGTGGCCTCTCCACCGGAAAAGACAACCCCGCTTATGGCAAGGGCCGAGCCTTTGATCATCTCAATAATTTCATCAAGATCCCGGAGGTCTTTGCCACTGAGAATAGCGGAGTTCTGGCAGTAGGCACACCGGACCGGGCAGCCCCTGAAAAAGATCGTACAAACCGATTTGCCCCTCCAGTCAACAGTAGAAAGAGGAACAAATCCCCCGAAGTTCAGTTGTATGGTTACTCACCGTTCCGGTTAATTTTTGTCCGGAGATTATATGAGTGTATTGAGTTAGCAAACCGATATTGTACAGGACTTGTCAGTTTTCCCATATACCATTCAGGCATCCTTTCTCCAGAATCCTGATGCTGTTTAATGACGGTATTCCCGAAAAGTAAAAAGATTCGTGAAAATATTTTGTACGGATAGAGGAACCGGAGTATAGATCCGAAAAAAGACCGGCAACAGGGTATATGAATTGTGAAAAATTACGCGTGGCAGGAAAAAAGGAATTTTTAAAATTTGAAATGGCGGTTGACAATCTTCAACGCACAATAATCCCCGCACATAGTGCAGGCATCGGTATCGGCAGGCATCCGCTCGGAGCGGATTTTCTGTGCCCGGGCCGGGTTCATGGCGACCGCGAACTGCCGGCCCCAGTCGAGGTCACGGCGGGCGTGTCCCATCTCAAGGTCAAGGTCGCGGGTCTTCCTGAGCTTGATCATATCGCCGACATGGGCTGCGATACGGGAGCTCATGACGCCTTCGTACACTTCTTCTGGTGTCGGGAGGGCAAGGTGCTCTGCGGGGGTGACATAGCAGATGAAGTCCGCACCCAGCGAAGAGGACATAGCCGCGCCAATGGCTGCGACCCGGTCATCATATCCCGGTGCAATGTCGGTCACGATGGGCCCGAGCATGTAGAACGGTTTGTTGTTGGTGACGCGTTTCATCAGTTTGACGTTGGTCTCAATCTCATCGATCGGGACGTGGCCGGGGCCTTCGACAATGACCTGGACATTCTCGTTGTGCGCCTTGTCAGCGAGTTCGGCATTGATGATGAGTTCCTGCACGGCCGCACGATCGGTTGCATCATGGATGGCACCGGCCCGCATGCCATTGCCCGTTGAGAGCGTGACCTCATGTTCCTTCATGATTTCGAGAAGATAATCGAATTCGCTGTAGAGCGGGTTCTCCTTCTCGTTGTGGAGCATCCACGCGGTCATGAACGCGCCACCGCGTGAGACGAGGCCCCCGTGCCGGCCCTGGTTTTTTAAGCGCTTGATAGTCTCAAGGTTAATGCCGGTGTGGATTGCCATGAAATTGGTGCCGAGTTTAGCCTGCTCGACCGTGATCCGGAAGAGGTCGTCCTCCTTCATGTGGACAACAGCGCCGTCCTTTCGTGCCGCCTCGATGAAGGCCTGGTACAGCGGGACGCAGCCGCATGAGAGGCTGGTGTTGGCGATGACCTGCTTGCGGATCTCAACAAAATCT
>CAZMCL010000059.1:0-8379 GCA_964564375.1 uncultured Methanoregula sp.
TAATGTTTCTGGTTATCGGGCTTGTTCTTCTTTTTATTGCCCTCATTCCCTATATTATCTACCTGCTCGGTATCTCGGTCGGGAAAAAATCCGAAGATGTCGGGTTTCCAGAACAATTCCCGCCAGTCACTTTGATAATGTCGGCGTATAACGAGGAGAGTGTTGTGGAGGAGCGGGTTGCAAATCTGCTACAATGCAATTACCCCAAAGACCGCTGTGAGATCATTTTCATCGATGACTATTCGAGTGACCAGACCCTTGCCCGGGCAAAGACTAGCCTGGAGCAGTCCGGCCTGGAATTCCGGATCATTGCCAATACTGATAGGCTTGGGACCAACCGTTCGTACAACCATGCCATGAAACTTGCACGGCATCCGATTATTGTGACAACCGATGCTGATGTTTTCTTTGAGAAGGATGCCATGAACCACCTTATCGGGAAACTCATGAGCGATCCGATGATTGCTGCCGTAACTGGGGAACTCCGGCCCCGCCTGAACGAGAATAATACCACGAAACTCGAGGGGGCCTATCGCTCCTATTATGGTCGGATGTGCGATTGGGAGAGCACGATTGACTCAACGTATAATTTCAATGGGGCTCTCGTTGCGTTCCGGACCGACCTGATCCGGCGGATTGATGACAAAAAAGGGTCGGACGATGCGAACACAGCATTCGAAGCGATCCGGAAAGGTTACCGGGCAGTGTATGAACGGCGGGCAATTGTCTTTGAGGACATCCCTTCGAGTTTCGGGATCCAGTACCGGCAGAAGATTCGGAGGGCCAAGCGTTTGATCGAGGCAACGCTGGGGAACCTCGATCTCCTTGGTTTGGATCGCCCGTTCACCCGGTTCTTCTACCCCCTGCGGTTGTTCCTGTACGTCTGTACCCCGGTCCTCTTCTTCCTCTCCCTTGCGCTGATCGCCGTAGGGCTCTATTCGTATAATGCCCTGATCATCCCGGTGGTCATTGTTTTCGCAGCGGTCATCGGTATCATCTGGAGGGAGAACGTTTTCACGGCGTTCATCGTGAACCAGTTTTACCTCCTCGTAGGTCTGCTGAATATGGGGAAGGATACCCGCATCTGGGACAGTACTTCCAGGAAAGGGAATGCCTGAACATTCCCGTCCGACACATTTTTTTATTATTTTTCCTTGATTTTACAAAAGATCCCCTTATATTCCACCAGGAATTATTGGCATATATGGACACCTCCCTCCGCGACCGTTTCATAACCCTGTGGCAGAATTATTTTCCCGGCACAGAACTCCCCGTCACCTTTGAATTCAGGCCAGAATCCGCGACATTGAGTAAGGTCCCTCCTCCGGATGCCTGGCGTTGTATCATCTGCCAGATTGGCCTTGTGAGGAACGGGACACGGCTTGCGATGAATTCCCGATCCATTACCTGCAGGGGCGGACTCATGAACACGGGATACTCGAGTGAACGACCGCCGGATTTCCGCTACTTCCTGTCGCACGGGAAACCGGGCGGAGTGGAAGGTGAACGGTATAAACGGACGCCGGAGATTGTTGATGCCTGGGAGAAACGTATCCCGGCATTTCCTTCCGATGGAAAAGACCTCATCATCACCCGCTGGGACAATCTGACCGGACAGGATAACCCTGAGGCTGTGATCTTCTTTGCCCGCCCCGAAGTCCTGAGCGGGCTTTTCACCCTTGCAAACTTCGACCAGAGTGACCCGAACGGTGTTATCTGCCCGATGGGTGCCGGGTGCAGTTCGATCATCTATTACCCGTGGCTCGAACAGCAGAAGGAGAACCCCAAAGTCGTGCTGGGTATGTTCGACCCTTCTGCCCGGCCCTGCGTTCCGCTGGATGTCATGACAATTGCGTTTCCGATGAAGCGTTTCGAGAAGGTGATCGGGTTCATGGAGGAGAGTTTCCTGATCACGAAGAGCTGGGAGATGGTGAAGAAGAAGATTGCGCGGAGCAATGCGTTGTATAGGAAGGATTGACGGGATGGTAAAAATCCATTAATTTATTGAAAATTTACGATGCCGTCCGCCGCCCCCTTCAGGGCGCCCCCGCGGCTGTTAAATGATAGTTCATATTTGCGGATCCGGTAATGAGTAGCGTAAAACCCGATAATCGTTTTGCGCGTATGCCATCGCAATCGATCTTCGGCAAAAAATTTTCAATCACCCCCGTACCCCCCGATTGAAAAAATTCACGCAGGGTCCGGTTGATCCGCGAAACCAATTACTTCGGAGATTGAAAAAAATTATAAGTTGTACCCTGTATTGTAGGATAATTACCCTACAATCGCGAGACTAATAAACACCCTTTAATCGCGATTGAAAATTTTCAAGCAGGGTCTGCCCGGAAAAAATGGATAATCCGATCCGGGTCACAATGCTTCAAGAACTGTTTTTACGATCGTATTGGTAGCACTACCAGCATAAAACCGGAATGCCATGTCCCCGGCCTCAGTTATCCTGTATGCCTTCTCTTTCCTGTTCTTCTCATTCTGCCCCTCCTCAATAAGACCGGCATTCCGGAGGTTTGCCATGAACCAGGAGAAGGTAGCCTGCGACATGTTATTGGCCGGCTTTCGTCCCCGCCTGTACTGGATTACCGGCTGGGCCGGATCCGGTGGACCCCGTGTCCTGGAACGGATATAGTACGGCCAGACCTGCCCATGCAGGTAGTGGCGGGGCACCCGGATGGAGCTGGATGCGCTGGTGTCCATTCTCTGTTTCCGGAGCAGGACCGCAAGGATGGTCTGGTAATTGGAGTTCTCCATCATCCCCCGCACCGACCGTTCCGTCAGTGGGATGATCCGCGGCAGCTTCTCGTCAAATGCGGAATACGCCTCCCCTCCAAGCCACGGCACAAACGAGAGGAGCGCCATGCAGAGCGGTTTCGACCCGCCCGAGAGGTCGAACGTGAACCGGGCCCCGTGGTATTCGCGGTGAATCTTTGTGAGAATAGTGCGGACGGACGGGTACGCTGGCGGGAAGACCGTCTCGCGGGAGCACGGGATGGCAAGCGATGCGGAAATCTCCTTTACGGCTGTCACCGCATTCCGGATGGCGAGCCGTTCCTTTTCTATGGCAGGGTTGGATGAAAGTTCGTAGACCTCGCTGTCCGCAATAACATATGTGCGGGTGATGGTGGGTAGGGTGCGGAAGATGGCCGGGTAGGTGGTGTGGATCTTCTCGCCAGCGCTGATGATATGGACGTGTTCGCCCGGTGGCATAGAAAAGGTTCGGAGGTAGTTGATTAGATGGTTTTTGGTCAGAATGACCTAATAGGATTATCGAAATTTATTGATGAGCGATGCCGTCCGCCGCCCCCGATAGGGTGTCCCCGCGGCGGTTCAATGACTGTTCATGTATGCAGAGCCGGTAATGATTAGCGCAAAACACAGGCGGGGCGTTTTGCCCGCAGGGCTATCGCAATTTCAGAATTGAACCCTAAAAGAGAATTATTTCCTCGCGATCGTCACATACCCCGAGTGACTCACGCTGGTCGAAGGCCGTGTCCCCCGCTTGGAGCGGGTCATCTCCCGCTCGATCAGCTCGTGGGTGTGCACCTCGCGGAAGAGCGGGGTTGCCGCATCGACAACGATTGCCATCTGCTCTAAGAACGGGGTGTAAACTGCGAGATACCCGCCGGACCTGAGAAGGGAAAACGCATGGGTCACATGCTCCGGCTGGATCTGGAGGTCGAGGTGGACCACATCGTAGGATCCCTCTGCATCGAGGATGTCCTTTGCCACCGCCTCCACATTCGTGAGTTTCGACTCAGTGATGTTCTTCATCGCGAGCGTGGAGAACTCGGGACGGATCTCGTAGGTCTTCACGGTTTTTGCCACGCCACCGAAATAGATGGCGGCAATCCCGCTGCCGGTACCGGCATCGAGGACATCGTCATTGTGGTTCATGCCGGTATAGGCAATGACAAGGCCGATATCCTTGGGCAGCATCGGGGCTCCCGAACGCTTGCCGAATGCAAAGAAGTCTGTCGGCCTTGGGATGCGGATGGTGAACTCCGCACCGCTATGGGTGGTGATGATATCCCCGCCGGATTTCCCGGCAATGGATTCGAGATCGAGCTGGCCCTTGTCGGTGCCGAGCTTTCCCTGGCCGGCCCTGACCCAGAATTCCCTGCCTTCTCCCACGAGAAGGACCCGGTCGCCTGTCTCGATCATCACTGGGCCAGCTTCATGATGGCTTCGGCAATGTCGCCCCTGCATGCCACAAGCGCTTCCCGGGCTTTCTCTTCCGGAACATTCGCCTGTGCAGCAACCATGGTGACATCCTCCGCCGGAATATCCGGTGCCGCTTCCTCAAATCGTGGCGTGCCGGTGACCTGGTACGTTGTCGAACCCTGCATGGTCATTGCGGACACTTCTGCGGAATCGAAGATCCAGTTGCCCTTGGGTGTTTTGATGACAATACTCTGCACGTCTTCAATCTGCTCGACATTCATGCCGAGCTTCTTCATCATCGCCTTCATCTGGCGCGGATTGATATTTCCCGGAAGCATCTTTCTCACTACCCTGCCGTACTCTTACCGCTACTCCGTAATTAAATGCAAGCATTTCCGGGCCGGATACGACTGCAGCACCGCAGGCAAGCAGCCGGTCATTTTCGGCGACAACCAGCACATCGTCACCTGCGCGGATCCCAGGATCCGCGGCGATGACGTGCTTGGCAAACGCGTTCTTGCCTTTTGCCAGGAACTCTGCAACGTCCTCCCGGATGACAACCCGGAACTTCGGTGCCGGAATGGCTGCCTGGACCCGCTTTGCCCCTTCGATCCCGAGGGTCAACCGGCCGTCCGATGCCCGCACCGTGGCAAGCCGCGTTCCGGCAAACCCGATCTGCCGGATCCGCCCGGTGGTCGAGAAGATGAACTTGCACCCTTCGGGAAAGAGCCCGGTCCCCACGCCACTGCCGAACTGGAAATCAGCGATTATCTGAACCCGCCGTAGCGAACTGTTCTCCGAGTATCCTGTTGACACGAATCACAAACTCCTGTTCTGCTGTTTTCGGAATATATGCCCCCGCCGCGATCTTGTGCCCGCCGCCCCCGCCGCCATATTCGGTTGATGCCTCATTTAATGCCTGCTGGAGGTCGATGCCGCGTCCGACCACCCGCTCGTTCGTCCGCATCGAGCACTTGGTGAGGTTTGGATCTTCCGGCACTTCGCACATGATGAGGATGGGTTTGTTTGCGTTGAGTTTCGAAAGCGCCATCCCGGCCCCGATCCCGACAATAGTGTCGGGATACCTGCCGCCGACATGGAGCCACTGGAGGTTCTCCATCTCCTTCACACCGGTATCGATGATGAACTGGAGGAGCCTCCGGATGATGGCGCGGTGGTTTTTGAGCATGTGCTCGGCATCCCGGTAGGCCTGGCCCCGGTCGCCCCGGAGGATTGCGCCGCCGATAGCAGGTTTCGCCCACCGCCCGCAGGCATTGAGCAGGGTTGCATATTCCTGCGCATTCCGCATGGGGGTCCGCGGGATCTCATCCGGGAAACCGTAGGACTCTGCAAGGAGCCGGTCCACTTTCTCGCCATGGGCAATGAGCTGCTCGGCCAGAGCGGAGATGATCGTCCGCTTCTCTTCAACGTCCAGCTCCTCCCAGACCCGCCACCTGCCTTCAGAAGTTTTATCTCTGATTCCCAGTCTTTTGAGAAACTGTCGGGCGCCTTCAGGATTGTTGCTGATTCCCCTGACAAACGGGTCATCATTGTAGGCGAGCGAGAGGTGGACGGGGCGGGTTGCTGTCCCGTAACAGTTGAGGTCTTTTTTGCGCACCTCTACCGATTTGTGCCGGACCCCGTCCTCGACAATGATGTCCCGCGCCGGGCCAACAAGGCCGCATTTCTCGCGCGCCATCATATCCCCTACATTACCGACAATGGCGAGTTTCGCAAGGTCGATATTGGAACCATCCATCTGCCTTGCAATGAGGTACGAAACCCCGGCCGCACTCATTCTCGTGTGGCCGTACGGGAGGCAGTTGACCTGGCAATATTCCCGCTCGCAGGGCTGGCTGATGTGGTGGTCGACAATCAGGACCTCCTTTTCAGAGAGCCCCCTGTCCATCATCAGGTTCTGCTGGCCGGCCCCGAGATCGGCAAAGACCTTGAAGGAATCGTCCTGTGGCACCTGTGGCATGGTGAGCGGTTCGAGCTGGCGGACAAACACCGATTTGACCTTGATCTCGTGCCGTGAGATGGCCTGCGACAGGATGGCCTCGCAGGCGATCCCGTCTGCATCGATGTGGGAGATGATGGTTATTTCCGGGGCAGCCGCGATCTGCTCTGCAGCCGCTTTCACATCATCACAAAAACCCATTGCATATTATTAGGGAGTTCCAACAGATGAATTGTACGAACGATGCAGCCGGAACTATACAGTGAGTTTGTGGAGACCGGGCTCATCACCCCCGCCCGGATGCGGGTCGTTGATGCCAATGCTATGGCGCTGGGCGTTACCGAGCTGCAGCTTATGGAGAGTGCTGGTCGGGCGCTGGCCGATCAGGTACTCTCGTTTGATCCTGCCCGGGTCCTCATTCTCTGCGGGAAGGGCAACAATGGCGGGGACGGGATGGTTGCCGCCCGGCACCTCCAGCGGGGTGTGGAGACCTCGGTCCTCTATCTTGACAGCGGGACGCGGAGTAAATCGTGCGGGCACCAGCTCGCCGTTCTCCGGCATGCGGCAGTGGGCCTCAACCCCTTCGAATGCCGTGAGGATCTCGCCCCGCTCAGATTCCTGTTCGATAAGGCGGATGTGATTGTCGATGCCCTGCTTGGGATCGGCATCACCTGCGGGATCCGGGAGCCCTTTGCCACCTGTATTGCCATGGCCAATGAATCGAAGGCGAAGATCCTCGCTGCCGATGTCCCGACACCGGGTATGCGGGCAGACCGGATCTGCGCATTCCACCGCGCAAAGATGGCAGGATCGACCGTCATCGATATCGGGATCCCGGCCGGGGCGGAATGCGCAGTCGGCCCCGGGGATCTCACCCTCATTCCTGCACGGAACCCGAAGGCGCATAAGGGAATCGGGGGTACGGTGCTCGTCATCGGCGGCGGACCATACCAGGGCGCCCCCTATCTCGCCGGGCTCGGGGCACTCCGGGCCGGGGCGGATATCGTACGGATTGCATCTCCGGCCTTCGAACCAATCCCCGACCTCATCTACGAACGGCTTGATGGGGATCGTATTATGGAGGAGCACACGGAGCGGCTCATCGCACTCGCGGGGAAAGCCGATGTTGTGGTCTGCGGCAATGGTCTTGGTACGGAGAGCCACGCGGTTGTCCAGGCTGTTGCCCCGCACTGCAAAAAAGCGGTCTTCGATGCCGATGCCCTACGGTCGCCCCTTCCGTCAGCGCAAGGCGAGTCGATTTACACCCCGCATGCCGGGGAGTTTGCCCGTATCACCGGTATCACTCTGCCGGAGGATACGATCGGCAGGGCCCGGGCCGCCCGTGCAGCCGGCTTAACGGGAACGGTTCTCCTCAAAGGAAAGACCGATATCATTACGGACGGGAACCGGGTACGGTTCAACCGCACGGGGCATCCTGCGATGTCGGTCGGGGGTACCGGCGATGTGCTGGCAGGGATTGCCGGGGGGCTTCTCTGTTGCATCCCGGCATTTGAGGCTGCCTGCATTGCGGCATACGTTAACGGTAATGCCGGGCAGCAGGTTGCAGCAGAACGGGGTGAGGGAATGCTTGCATCGGACCTTGTGGACCGGATCCCCGCAATATTATTCGGGAAAGGTGGTTGAATGGTTGAATTTACACATATCCAGGACGATAAGGCACAGATGGTGGACATCAGCGGGAAAGGGGATGTTACCCGCGAGGCAATTGCGGCAGGGAAGATTTACCTCCGGCCGGAGACGCTTACTGCTATCCGTGAGGGGACGGCCGTAAAGGGCAATGTCCTTGCCACAGCCCGGGTTGCAGCAACGATGGCGGTCAAGAACACGGCGAACCTGATCCCGATGTGTCACCCCATCCCGATCAGTTCGGTAGCTGTCGATTTTATTGAGGGTGACGGGTTTATTGAAGCAACCGTTACGGTAAAAATGACCGGGAAGACCGGAGTCGAGATGGAGGCATTAACTGGCGTATCAGTTGCTTTGCTGACCGTCTGGGATATGGTCAAATCGGCCGAGAAAGATGTGCAGGGGCAGTACCCGGTTACTTCCATTACGGATATCCGGGTAGTGGAGAAGAAGAAGGGGCAGTAGTCGGATTTTCCATTGCCTGAGGGACGCTATCAGGGGCTTCGCCCCTGCCGCTGGGCAACCCCTTTGTGATGCTTCACGCGCAAAACGCCTCGTCGGGTTTTGCGCTACTCATTACCTGTTGTGGACTTCAA
>CAZMCL010000060.1:0-8345 GCA_964564375.1 uncultured Methanoregula sp.
GCAGCTCGTCTGCACCCGCGGGACTGTGAAACTCCACACCCACATGGCAGTCCGCGAGGATGCCATCACTCTGTATGGTTTTGTGCACCAGAGCGAGCTGGAGATGTTCCGGATCCTGATCGGCGTTACCGGCATCGGCCCGCAAATCGCCATGAACCTCCTCTCCCAGATCGGGATCGAGGAGTTCGCCATGGCTATCCTCAACGAGGACGAAAAAGTTTTAATAAGGATCTCCGGTATCGGGGCAAAGGGTGCCAAACGGCTGATCTTGGAGCTACGGGACAAGATGAAGAAGATCAGCGACACCCTCCCGCACAGCGAGACCGGGACAGGCAACATGGCTGTCCACGATGCGGTGAGCGCCCTCGTCTCGCTCGGTTTTTCCGAGAACGAATCACGGGGAGCGGTCACGGCAGCAGCCCGGGTATCGGGCGGCTCCCCCACGGTGCAGGTTCTCATCAAGGCAGCCCTTGCCCACCTGAAGGAGCGGTAAACGATGCCTGAACGGATCATCTCGCCGGCACCTCTTGCGGAAGAGAGCGAGGATCTCACTATACGGCCGGATCGGCTCGACGAGTTTGTCGGGCAGGTGCAGGTCAAGGAGAGCTTAAAGATCGCTATCGAAGCCGCACAGAAGCGTGATGAACCCATCGACCATATCCTCTTCTCAGGGCCGCCGGGGCTTGGCAAGACCACACTTGCCCATATCATCGCCCGCGAGCTTGGCTCAACCATCCGCACCACCACAGGTCCTGTACTTGAGAAACCCGGGGATATCGCGGCGCTTCTTACCCCGCTCCAGCGGGGAGATATTCTCTTCATTGACGAGATCCACCGGATCAACCCTGTGGTCGAGGAAGTACTGTACCCGGCCATGGAGGACTTCTTCATTGACGTGATGATCGGAGAAGGGCCGAGCGCCCGCTCGATCAAGCTAAACCTTGAACACTTCACTCTCATTGGGGCCACCACCAAGCAGGGGCTTCTCGGTGCGCCGTTCAGGGACCGGTTCGGCATCATCTCAAGACTCGACCTGTACGACCCCATTGATCTCGCCCGGATTGTGACCCGGAGCGCCGGAATCCTGAAGATCCCCATTACTCCTGATGGTGCTGAGGAGATCGCAAAAAGGAGCCGGGGCACCCCCCGGATCGTCAACCGGCTCCTTCGCAGGGTGCGGGACTATGCCATCGTGAAGGGAGACGGCACGATAACCCGGGAGATTACGGCAAGTGCACTTGCGATGATGCAGATCGATAATCTGGGCCTTGACGAGCTTGACCGGCGTATTCTTTCCGTTGTTGCCAATGATTTCAACGGTGGCCCGGTCGGGGTGAAGACGATTGCCATCTCGGTTGGCGAAGAAGTGCGGACCATCGAAGACGTATACGAACCGTTCTTAATCCAGATCGGTTTTCTCAAGCGCACGCCGCAGGGCCGGGAAGTTACGCCCGCTGCAAAAAAGCATCTCAACAACCCGCAGAAGACGCTGGTATAAGGGCAGGCTGTTCCGGATACCAGTAAATTTCCGCCGTAAACAAGCAGATCCAATTCAGAGAGCTTTTTACAAACCGGGGATAATCATCGTATGATGAACGCCGATAAACATGTAGTATCGACCGGTCTTATCCTTTTTGTCGTGGGAATCGGGGCGTTTATGGATGGCCTTGATGGTGCAATCGTCAACGTCTCGCTCCCCCAGATCGCTGCCAGTTTTAATGCAGATATCAGTCTCGCCTCGCTCATCCTGACCATATATCTTGTTGTATTGAGCAGCCTGATGGTGATATTTGCCAAAATCTCCACTTTTGCCGGCACAAAAAAGATCTATATCGGCGGGCTTGCAATCTTTACGCTGGCCTCCCTCCTGTGCGCTGTTTCATGGAACATCGAAGCGCTTATCGCATTCAGGGCATTGCAGGGGCTTGGCGCGGCGATGATTGCACCATCCGCCGTTGCAACGATTGCCCTTCATGTCCGGGAATCAGAACGGGCAAAATCGCTCGGGGTAATCGCTGCTGCATCAGCACTGGCCTTTGCCTTAGGTCCGGTTGCCGGGGGCCTGATCACTGAACACCTTAGCTGGCACTGGATATTTTTGATCAACATCCCTATTGGTATCGTTGCCATCATCCTTGCAAAATATATCCTTTCCGATGACGTGCCCAACGTTGCTGCTCTCCGGGCTTTTGACTATACGGGGGCAGTTCTGTTTTTCATTGCAATGACGCTGTTTATTCTCCCGATGGGATTTATCGGGGAAAAATCAGAGGGGCTAATAAATCCCTTAAACCTTCTTCTCCTGTCGGCAGTAGTGTTCCTTTTGTTTGCCCTGGCAGAGAAAAAAGCCCCGGACCCGGTTATTGACCTGTCCCTGTTTCGTAATTGGAATTTTACCTGTTCAACCCTTTCGTATTCGGTTGCAATGCTCGCATACGGGGGCCTTCTCCTGATCCTGCCGTTTTACCTTCAGTTCATCCAGTCCCTGAGTCCGGGAGAGGCCGGATTGTTCCTTCTCATTCCTTCCCTAATCATTACGGTTTTGAGTCCTGTCGGTGGAATGCTTGCGGATAAACGAGGAGCAGGACAGGTATGTGTGGTCTCTTCAGCCATCTTTTTGGTCACGTTCCTGATGATGCTGTTCATCTCCTCGACCAGCGGCACGGGTCTCTTAATTGCTGCCCTGATTGTCATGGGTATCGGGTTCGGGCCGTTTATGAGTGCCGGCTCAAGCAGGATAATTGAACATTCCGGCGAAGATAAACGGGAGATGGCGTCGGGAATCATGAGCACGTCCATTTATTTTGGAACTGCTCTGGGAACTGCACTCTTTACTGCGATATTCTCGTATTTTTCCGGTGGTCATGGTTCAGGGAGTAATCTTCTGGTTCCTGCATTCATGTCAGGTTTCAATGCCGCAATCGTTGCGGGAGTCCTGTTCTGCATCATTGTCATTGTCACATCTTCGATGGTGAGGGATAAGAAAAGCACCTGATTTTTCTCCCGGTCCCGTTTAAGAATCTGTAAATTCACTACGGGAGTTATTTGGTACATCCGGCACGAGCCGGAAAAAATGACTGGTTCTCCTATTGCATCGATATTTTCCGCATCAGTGCCATAACGCCAGGTCTCTTCTTCTGTGAGGAGGGCATCCCAAAGCCCATATCCTGCGGGGGCTCTTCGAACATCTCAGCGTTCATCCGTTCGTTAAGTTCGTCGAAGATCCGCTTGTATGCCGTACAGTGGGGATCCACCCCATCCAGCGCCCCGCCCGAGGGAGCGATCGCATTGTACGGGCAGCCACCCCGGCAGTATTTGATATGCGAACAGTCCTTGCATGCGATGTCAACGTAATCGGAGAACGCCGTCATCCTCCGCCCGGGGTCTGACTGCATCAACTGTTCCATTGTCGGGTTGTCACGGACGTTTGCCATCACCCACTCCGGCATCCCGACAAAGCGGTAGCATGGGTAGATGCTCCCGTCCGGGCCGATGGCAAAGGTATTGCCCATGCAGTTTACGTAGGTGCAGACCGATCCCCGGCGGGTAAAGACGCAGCGGCAGAGGTCGTTGATGTTCATCACCTCAACTTTCCCGAAGTTATCGAGCGCCTTGTCAAGAAGATATACCAACAGTTCCCCGTATTCCTGCGGCTCGAGTGCCCATTCCTTGGGATTCTCGGAGCGGAGTGAGGGCAGGGCCGGGTGAAGTTTCAAGACAAAGCCTCTCTCTTTGAAGAAATTGAAGATCTCTTCCTTATGCTTTACTGATTTATTGGTGAATGTACAGATGAACCTCACAGAAAGACCGGCAGCTTTTGCGATCTCGTACCCCTTCATGCATTTCTCGTAATAGCCCTCGCCACGCTGCGAGTTCGTGATCTCCTCCGGGCCATCGATAGAAGAGCCGATGGGGACGTGGTACTTCGCAAGGACTCCTGCGATCTCGGGTGTCATCCTCCAGAGGTTTGTCTGTATCGCAAACTCTGGCGTGAGCTCCGCGAGTTCGCCCGTGAGCATTGGCAGCGCCTGCCGGTAGAACTCCGCGCCGGCAAGGAGCGGCTCACCACCATGGAACGTGAAGGTGACCCGGTCATTTCTAAAATCCTTAAGCCATGCGACAATGTCTTTGACCGTGTCGATGCTCATGATGGGTGCCCCTTCCTCCGAGCTCCAGCAGTACTTGCACCGGCCGGGACATCCCAGCGTCGGGATGATCATAATATGGAAGGGGTTCTTCATACCCCAGATTTTTCCTCCGGCAGGGTAAAAGGGTTCGGATCTAAAACGAGATATAAAAAATGAGGTCACTGGGCTATAACTGGCAGTGATGAGAGGTCGCCGGTGAGTATGAACAGGAATCCGGCAAGGACCATGGGTGAACTGAGGAATATTATCGTTATTCCGGCCGTTACGGTCGCAAACGATTTCCTGACATTCCTCGGCAGGTGGTAAGCGCCAAGACCAACGAGCCCAAAGCCAATCCCTCCGGTAATGGCAGGGATGAGGACCGCAGGATCGAGGAAAAGGAACGTGTAGTGGATGAGCGAGTTAAAGAGTGCAAACATGAAGGTATACAGGACCATCGGGATAAAGAACCCGTCGGTGATAGAGAGATGCTGGAACCCTTCAAGGAGTACAAAGACCGGTACCATGACCGCAAAGAGGATTGCCGCTCCCTGCAGGAACCGGAAGAACAGGGAGACTTCGAACTCGTTGATGATCAGGAACAGGAACCAGGCGATCAACAGCGACTGGAGAAAGACCACTGCCACCATGATGATGTCCAGTTTCTTAAACGAGAGAACGTCACGTATCTCGGAATGGCTTTCATTATTGGTTTGTTCTGGCATTGATATCACCTTCCCATGTGGACAGGTACACAGTGATCAAACTGTACCTGTCTAACCATGTATCAGGATTGTTTCATCCGGTATATATTCCCACTCCTGAATTTCCCCAAAACACAAATTCAGCTGTTTTAAGAGGTACTTTTAAAAAAAAGATTATAAATATTAGTTCATACAGATGCCAAGTCTCGCAAAAAAGCGTGAATAAATGGTGGCCCCGGCCGCACCTGAAAATGCTGGTGCCAAGGTTCGGTTCCTTTATCGTGATCTTCTGCTTGGGACATTACGATGCCCCTTGGAGGATGCTGTGTTGAACAGACCGTCCATTCCGGAAAAACTACCGATGTCCTCCTGATGTCTGCCCCGCTCTTACTCCTGTTCCAGGTACGGATTTACGTTTCACGAGATACCTGATCTTCTGGGGATCGGAAGTATGAGTGCTCCGGATTTGTTCAATTCTTATGACAACATACGGGAACTGTTCAAACGAACCGAACTCCAACCTCCGTAAAAATCCTGTAACTGTATTACATTGGCACCGAAAAAGGCCGAACCCGTCTCGGATATTCTGCACGGGGAGCCCCTGTTCCTGAGCTTCTACTTCTCCAATGAACTGATCAGGCAGTTCGGGTATGCCAGAATACTTATTTAGGTGGTCCGGTGCAGGAGCAGCGCATCAGTGCATCCTTGTAATCTCTGATACCAGGTTCTCCATAACGGTTTTTACGGCTGTAACTGTTGGCGAGTTAGTAACGGAGTGGAGGAATGGCCGTCCCTCATCTCCCGCTTTCACCATGGCCGGGTCAAGGGGGATGGCACCCAGGTATGGGACGCCAAGGTTCTCAGCAGCCTTTTTTCCGCCACCGGCGCTGAAAAGATTGATGACCTCACCGCAGTGGGGACAGACCATCCCGCTCATGTTCTCGATCACGCCCAGCACCGGCAGGTCAAGTTTCTCAACAAATTTCGCTGCCTTGATGGCGTCCATGACCGCGACATCCTGCGGGGTGGTAACGATCACAGCACCCCGCACATTTGGGGCCAGCTGGGCGATGGTCAGCGCCTC
Source organism: uncultured Methanoregula sp. (assembly GCA_964564375.1). GTDB lineage: Archaea > Halobacteriota > Methanomicrobia > Methanomicrobiales > Methanospirillaceae > Methanoregula. Next base: position 5,916 of record CAZMCL010000060.1, read on the forward strand.
GTCCCCCGTGCCGGGCGGAAGGTCCACCACGAGATAATCGAGTGCTCCCCAGTTCACCTCGGTAAGGAACTGCTGGATCGCGGACATCTTCATCGGACCACGCCAAATGACCGGTGTGCTTGTGTCTGGAAGGAGGAACGCCATGGAGATGACCGCTAGGTTACCGGTCACGTGGACCGGCTCGAGAGTCTTATCAGTTACTGTGGGGCGCCGGTCCTCGATACCGAGCATCTTGGGGATGTTGGGTCCGTGGATGTCGAGGTCGAGCAGACCGGTATTTTTACCGCTGTCGGCCAAGGCTGATGCGAGATTGACGGAGACCGTGGACTTACCTACGCCCCCCTTCCCGCTCAAAACGAGAATTACATGTTTGACATCGATCTTTGCTTTCGGGGGAAGCCCCTTGGGGGCACTGGTGCTGCCGGTTGCGCTTGGTGTATTGTTCTGCTGAGTAGTGGTCATTATGGTATCTTCCGGTTGTTCAGTCTTTTTTATCGTCGTCAGTGACCTGTGCGAGGATATCGGCGGTTGGGCCGATGTCGATGATCTTCCCGCCCCGCATCAGGGCAAGGCGGTCGCAGATGTCCCGGACAAAGTCCATGTCGTGGGAGACCACGATGAAGGTCTCGTCCATCTCGTCGCGGGCGTTGAGGATAGAATGCTTCACGTCCTGCTTGGTGATTGGATCCATGGTGCCGGTTGGCTCGTCAAGGATCACGAGGCGCGGTTCCCTTATGAGCACCTGTGCAAGGGCCACGCGGTGACGTTCGCCGTCCGAGAGTTCGCTGGGGAAGCGGTTCAGGATCGACCGCGCCTTCTCTTCGGTGAAACCGGCCATCCTGAGCGTTGCAACCGCCTTTCGTATTGCCAGCTCCTTGGGGAACTCAAGACCGATCGAATCGGTCAGGTTGTCGAGCACGGTGCGGTGCGGGAAGAGGTCGTATTCCTGGTGCAAAAGGCCGATATACTCCTTGGCCCTGCCCCGCTGGTCGATGCCGGGTTTTGTCATGTCTACCCAGTCATCCCCGATAAGGACGTTCATCTCCCCGCTCGTGGGCTCGATGATACCGGAGATAATCCGGGATAGGGTGGTCTTGCCGGCACCGCTCTTTCCAATAATGCCGAAGATCTCCTTCTTTGCCACATCGAACGAGACATTGTCGACCGCCCGTACCACCCCACGGTCGACCGAGATGTACCGCTTGGCCACATCCCAGGCCGTGAGGATCGTTCCACCTATTTCCGGTGGTTCTGAATCTTCGATCTCCTGGTAATCTTTGATAAATGCCTGGATCACGCTCTTTGGCGATCCAATTGCCGCAATTTCCCCGTCAGCCAGGAGGATGGCCCGGTTTGCCATATCCTCGATCACCTGAGAGAAGTGCGAAGTGACGACCATGCCCATCGCGTTCTTCTTTGCTGCTTCCGTGAGCATGCTGTGGACGAGTGTTGCGGTCTCGGGGTCGAGCGTGCCGGTTGGTTCGTCGGCAAAAAGCATGGCCGGGTTCTTGGCCAGCTGCCGGGCGAGGACTACACGCTGCTTCTCTCCACCGGAGAGGTCACGGGCGATATGCATCATACGGTGCGAGAGTTTCACCTGGTCGATCAGGTCAGCAGCCCGGTTCACGGCATGCTCCTGTGGGTACCGGATGTCGTCGAGTGCGTGGAGCACGTTCTCGATGACCCGGTCGTCACCATACAGTGCAAACGTCCGCTGGAACATGATGGCTGTCCGACTCATGACCCGGGACTTCATGCCGTTGCTGGTCTCATCCCAGAGGTTGACATCCACGGCAGTAAGATGCCCGTTGCACTCCGGACATTTCTTTCCCGCCCGGCTCTGGACGTCCATGAAATTGCAGTTATCGCAAGCGGCCATGTGGTAGATGACTGAGCCTTTTGTTGGCGGCTCCTCAACGCCACGGAGGAGGTGCATGAGAACGCTTTTTCCGGCCCCGCTCCGCCCGATGACCCCGATGATCTCTCCCTCCGGGATCTCAAACGATACCTTGTTCAAGACCCGTGTATCGTTAAAGTCCATGCAGAGGTCATGAACGCTGATAAATGGTTTAGGCATGATCCTGTCTCTCCTTTTCCTTCAAATGGTAATCTGTATTAGTATCTCGCCCGGTTGTAGCCGGCTGTGGTTTTGTCCTTTCGGGTAGAATCCGGCACTCTTCCAGCAGATGCCGGAACCCTGCTGGTTCTGCCAGGGCCAATGTCCCGCAAAAGCCCGGTACACCTCTGCCAGAGAGTGCTCTTGTGGAATTATTACACATATGAGCATAAAGATTTAAGGATCTGGATCAAAAGGGCATTTGCGGAGAGGGCGGTTGTGTGCATCTCCCGGTTGCCATTACGGCTCCCGGCACATTACCCTTCACCGTTCCCCTCGGACTCCCGTTGCCCGGGCCTCTTTCTTACAAGATA
>CAZMCL010000061.1:0-8321 GCA_964564375.1 uncultured Methanoregula sp.
ATTTCTGCCGGGCCAGGTGTGTCCCTTCAGCGCAGGGGATGCAGAGACATCTCCCGTCAATCTTCCGCGTCTTGGCATCGGCAACCGACTCGCCGCATTCCTCGCAGGTGACTGAAGTAAAGATCCGGGCCTTCTTTGGCGCATCCATGGTGATCTTATCGATCTTCATGATCTTTTCTGCAGGTGCATGGAGGACTGCGATGGTAGCCTTGTGCATCAGCTCGTGGAACTGTGCAGCTTCCTGTTCAGTTGCTTTTCCCGAAAAGACCTTTACCCGCAGTGCAGCAAAGTCCCCTTTATCAGTCTCTTCATTGCGGTGGAACGTGACGCGGACTGCCTTGCCATCCTTCCGGTTGTAGAACGTGAACGCGTGCTTGCCGTAATCCCTGATGATGAGGTTGCCCTTGCCGGCCGTTGTCCCGGCAATGACCTGCACCGCATCCACGCCGCAGGCATCGGTCTCGCAGATGGCGACTAGGTCCTCATCCTCCGGGCGGGTAACGCCCAGTGCTTCCATGGCAGCAACTGCAGCCCGGTAGCCGGAAGCAATACCCGGGCAGGAGTGGCCATGGAAACGGATGCAGTCGTCGAATGTTATGGCTCTTGGAAGGTGGTGATGGTCGTGATCGTGTCCATGATCATGATCGTGGTCAGATCCGTGATTATGTGTGTGGTCATGCATAATAATTCTCTTTTATGTACCCTTGCTGTTTCACAACATAATCCTTGAGATTTCCTCCCGCCCTAGTGGACATGACAACGGGAAAGCGATCACAAATATGGAAACGATTGCGTGGTGCAGGATCAATGAACAATAGTGGGAACCCGCTCGTAAAATTTTCGGGTTCGGTAATAAAGAATGTGCATTATGCTTCTGGGGGGAAAAGAGGGGGAACCCGGAGCCCTGCCCTTACGTGATTTTGCAGGCGCCGGGGATTACGCACCGGACGCCACCAAATTCTCCGATTATGACCGGGAGACCGTACACATCCTCGATGATCGCAGGGGTGACTATGTCGCGGTTTCCGTGGATATGCACAGTCCCGTTCTTGATGAAGATGAAAGTGTCGGCAAACCGCAGGGCCTGGTTCAAATCATGCATGGTCATGATGGCAGCGATCCTGTGGTCGTGGACGATGTCGCGGATGGTGGTGAGGATATCGACCTGGTTTTTTAAATCAAGGTTACTGGTAGGCTCATCGAGGAGCAGGATCTTGGGCTCCTGCACGAGCGCCCGGGCGATGGCAACCTTCTGGAGCTCGCCGCCGCTCATCTCGTCAATGTAGGAGAGGCGTAAGGCTTCCATGCCGAGCCGGGTGAAGATTGCATCAACCATGGAAATGTCGCGGGTTGTAACGTCCCAGCCGATGTGGGGCCTGCGGCCGAGGAGCACTGCATCGAATGCGGTCAGCCGCCCGGTCTCAACCCGCTGCGGAACGTAGCCGACCCTGCGGGCAATCTCCATGGTGCTGAGATCAAGCAGGTTCTCATTGTCAAGCATCACGGTTCCCTCGCGGGGTTTTAAGATCCGGTTCAGGCATTTCAAAAGCGTGGTCTTGCCGACCCCGTTGGGGCCGAGCACAGCGATAACCTGTCCCTGTTCGATCGAGAAGCCGATCTGCTTCAAGACATTCTTGTTCCGGTACATGAATTTGAGTTCGTTTACGGTCAACATCATCGCGTATACCCCCTGAAGAGAAGATAAATGAAAACGGGCGCTCCCATGAATGCCGTGAGCACGGCGACCGGGAGCACGTACGGTGCCACAATAACCCTTGCTACTGTATCGGATGCAAGGAGCAGAACTGCCCCCGCGATTGCCGATCCCGGTATCAGGAACCGCTGGTCGTCCCCGACAATACGGCGGACCATGTGCGGGCACACAAGACCGACAAACCCGATTACGCCCAGCAGCGCAACAATAACGGCGGATATCAACGCCGCAACTGTCATTCCTATAAGGCGGACTTGGGCAACATTGACCCCGAGTCCCTGTGCCGTCTCGTCCCCGGCATCGATGGCATTGTAGTTCCAGCGATTGGCAATGAAATACAAGGTGCCTGCCCCCACGACAAGTGCCATCAGGGGCAGCATATCCCACGTTGCCCGGCCCACATCTCCGAACGTCCAGAAGACTACAGCCGCGAGCTGGGCATCGTTGGAGAAGTACTGGAGGAACATGACACCCGCCGAGAAGAGGGAGGAGAGGGCGACACCGGTCAGGATCATTACTTCCGGAGAAGCGCCCTTGACATGGGAGATCAACAGGATGACTGCGGTCGCCAGCATGCAGAAGATGAAGGCAACAAAGGTGGTGAGGTACGGGTTGGAAACCGCGACCGGGCTTGCCACCGTTGACTGCATGTTGCCGGTGCCAAGAAAGATGATCGCAACGGCAGCGCCAAATGCCCCGGCACTGGAGATCCCGAGAGTAAACGGGGACGCCAGCGGGTTTCTCAGAATTGACTGCATGGCAACGCCGGCAATGGCAAGCCCGACACCGGCAATCACTGCAGCAAGCGCCTGCGGCAGGCGGATGTTCCAGATGATCATATCCCATTTCTCGGAGGTTGAGATGCCGGCGAGGCTCTGGATAACCTCAAGCGGCGGGATGGCAACGGCTCCTACCGAAATGGCGAGAATGAAGAGAATGAACGTAAGAATGAGCCCGGCGATGACCCAGCGGATCTTCCGGTTCAGGTATGACCGGTAATCGTCCGGGACTTTTCCTTCGTTCAGGTGCATTGCATTCCTCTCACTTGGTAATCGTTATCTTCGTAAATCCGAGGTCCTTGTAATCCTTGTTTATGTCACTAAGGGCGGGTTTTCCCACAAATTTCGTGTAGATCTCATCGGCCTTTACCTGCGGGTCAATGTCGGAGAACTGGTCCGGGTACAGGACCTTCCCCACAAAATATGCATCGGCAAGCACGGTCTCGTAGTTGACATTGTAGAAGTTGTAGGGCAGGACGCCGTACACATTTCCGTTCTTCACCGCCTTGAGGCCGGTATATGCCGGGTTGGTTTTCAGTTCCCCGATGGCGCCGTCATTGTCCATCTGGATGGTCCCTACATCGATGAACAGGAATTCAGGATCCCTGTCAACGATTACTTCCTTGGAGACATCAGCATGATCGCTCCCGGATCCAGCTGCTATATTCTTTGCATGTACCCAGATGAAAGGCGGGTAGGCTGGTTCAGTTGATATGATTCCATGGGCTCCCGCAGAGCTGACCCCCCCGATATATACTGTCTTCTGCTGATCGGCCGGAATATCTTTTGTCCTGCGTTCGAGATCCGCGGTTACCTCCTCGACATAAGCGATCAGCTCTTCAGCACGGGCATCTTTCCCGAGAGTTTTACCCATAAGCCGTAAGGCAGTATAGAATTCAGTTTTCTCTGCTTCCGTCCGAAGGGAGCCATACGGAAATGCCACTACAGGGATACCTGTCTTGTCCTGGAGTGTGTCCGCTTCCGGTCCACTGGTTCCGTAGGTAGTGCCGGTCGAGCCGGTTTTGAAAATAATCTGTGGTCCAATGCCGATAATTTTCTCAGGATCGTCTTTACCCCGCATCTCTCCACTCAGGGGCAGGTTCTTGAACTGCGGGTTTGCAATGGCGTACGCCCGGCCTTCCTGTGGCTGCACTTTCTTCTCCTGGCTGTCAACGCCCACGACCGTATCATGCGCCCCGAGATACACGATATAGCGGAGGCAGCCGGAGCCGGAACAGACAATCCGATCCGGATTTACCGGAACAACGACAGTCCGCCCGAAGCCGTCCGTGATTACTGAGGTTTCCGAAGACCCTTCTGTCACGGTTGTTGTGGCCGGGGATGTGGCGGTGCTGCTGGTACAGCCGGCGCATAAGACTATGGCCAGGAGCAGTGTTGCTATGATAGCGAGAGATACACCTGTATTTTTCATACGAATCTACAGTATGTTAAAACTGGGTGTTAATAAAGTATGATCATGTGAGCTTAGTATTACGTATATTACAATTATTAAAAAAAATTGTATGAATACTTTGAATGACTGTTACAATTTTTGGTTTTAAAAAGGGAATCCGGTATGATTTTCGTGTGCTTTTTCTTTTAAACGAATTGGTGTTCCCAGGATGTCCCGCGAAGTGATTTATGCCAGAGCTACGGTAAAAAACCATGGGACACAAGGGACTTTCACAAAATCGACGCAATAAATATACTTCTGCCAGCAATAGCACGAAAAAACCTTGGGATACCCGGCTCACCCCCACCGGTTGGCCATCCCCCGCTCATGCTCAAGGGCAAACAGGACAAACTCGTCCGGTTCCAAGAACCGCCGGCAGGAAATCGCAGAACTCTCAAGCGGCTCTGACCGGAACATCTGGATGCGATGTCCCGCACGGGGCTCGTAGGAGTATCGCACTTCCAGCAGGTTCTCGTAGCCGGAGATCCCCGGGCTCCTTGACGGGTTATAGGCGATACCAACTGCCCAGCGGGTCTCTTCCATGTCAAGGTAAACCCTTGCAACGAGGAACCGGTGGTTTTTCTGGATCATCACCTCGTTCTCGAACTTCTCCGCTGCCTGCCGTGTTGCGGGCTGCGGGTCGATTCCATGGTATTTCGGCATGCTCTCTTCACTCCGGTCAGATTGGCCGGCGGGTATCCGGGCCGGTGAAATCCCTTTTTCCTGCGATCTGGCTCCCAAAATCACGGGCAGCGAGCCGGGACATCTGGTCAGTGACCGTTTCAAGCGGGGTGTTCATGGCAACAGTGTGTTCCAAATCCTTGTCCTGCAGGATTCGGATGATCATTTCCTGTGCCGCTCCTGCCTGCAGTAGTCCCCATGCTTCTTCGTCAAGGACATGCAGCGCGGCAGCAGCCCGGGCAACATTTTCCGGACACTGTGCCCACTGTTTCAGATAATACAGGAACTGTTCCTTTTCGGCCGGGCCGCTCTGTTGCAGTTCCCCGGCTCTGGTGGCTGCAGTCCAGAGTTCCTCAGCCGTTATGCCAAACCGTGAGAGGCGCACCAGCACATTCTGTTGCGATTTTGGGGAGAGTCCCGTTTCCCGTTCAAGCGCGAGGGTTGTTGCATGGATGACGGTTTTTGCGATGAGTTCGCCAAGCATGGCGTGTGTGCCGGCATCGGCCAGATGGAGTGGTGCGCCGGGATTTGCGATTACAGCAATCATATCCGTCCCGGATCCCGTTGCGATCCCCGAAGAATAGAGACTCCGGGCCATCAGCTGCTGGAGGGTGGCAGTTTTTGCCTCGGTTGCGGTTATCACTGCCCGGGTGAGGGTGTATTCCGGCAGGTCTGCACCAAGGATGAGGATGGTATTGATGGTCCCCCCGACCGGTGCGAACTGCCCGTCCTTCTCATAATAAGAGGCCGGGTCCCCGGCCCTCCCGCCGTTCTTGTCAATCCCTGCCGTAACAACTGCGGTGACACTGAGTTCCTGGTACCGGGCAGTTATGACCGCGGCATTCCTCATGTCAGCCCGGGTGATGAGGCCGCATGCTGCAGCGGGGTCAAGCGAACGTGACGCGGCAATACCTGCAAGATAGGCACTCACGCCTCCATTCTTGTGGCATTCATCGCAGGCCGCAAGTGGTATCTGGTGGTTGAAGACCGCTTTAAGATCATTCCGGTACCCCCCGTTCAGCCATGACGTGGAGAGTACGTCCCGCGGACCAGAAAACTGCACGATAAACGAGTCCCCGTGTATCAGAATCATCTCCCCGGAAGGCAGTTTCATGGGACGATTGTTTGGAACGGGGAGTTCTTCACACCTCATGGCTCTCACCGGTTACTTCCTCATGGCCAGACATAACCCAAAGAGTGCAAGGGCCGCAACACCCACCGAAAAACCGGGGACTTTTGCATTTCCGGCATCTGTGGTACCGGGCATTTGTGCAGTGCGTTCTTCCCAAACAGCAAAAATTATCCGGCTCACTTCTTCTGCTGCATCTGCGATCCGGGGGCCGGGCCGGCTGATGATGTTGGCATTGACCGCATATACGTGGTGATTTCTGACCGCTGCGAGGGATGCGTACTGCGGGTTGGTCATGAACTCTTCGAGGATCACGTCTTTCTCTGAAGAGTCCATCCCTCCACCTCCGCTCACGATAATGATGTCGGGATTGGTGAGCAGGAACTCTTCCAGCGAGACCGTGCTCCACCCGCTCCGGTCAGCAAAGACGTTCACGCCGCCGGCGTTTGCGATCACATCATTCTGCAGCGTATTGTTCCCGCTCACGTACAGGGGCTTGTACCAGACTATGTGGGCAACGGTTGGCCGGAATTCCGGTTCGCTTTTTGGCTGTGCAGCGGAAATGCGCCGGGAGAGATTTGCCGCAAGTTCTTCAGCCTGAGGCCCTGTCCCGGTGATCTCCCCGACCAAACGGATGTCCTTGAGCACGTGATCGATATTTTTTGGTGCCACGACAATGACCGGCAGGCCGATTTCGCTGAGCCGGCTCACTGTCTCTTTCGGTGTGAGATCTGATGCAATGATGAGATCCGGTCTTGCCGCAGCCACTTTCTCAATGCTGATGGCCGAATATCCCCCTATGCGGGTCTTGTTCTGCACCTCCGGGGGATAATCGCAGACGTCCGTGACGCCGACAACCCGGTCGAGCAGCCCGAGGGCGACAAGGATCTCGGTATTGGATGGGGACAGCGAGACGATACGTTCCGGTGTGGTATCGAGTGTTATCACCGCCCCGGCATCGTCGGTAAACGTGATCGCTGATACCGGGATGACCGACAGGGCAAGGACAACGATCATGGTCAGAAGAACAGTGCAGCGCGTGATTCGGGTCTGGCGTTCTGGCATCATGGTAATTTATCACCGTTAACGATTGGGGAAAGGCAGGAAATGCTCGCATCAGCTGCGTCAAGTTCGCATGTCTCCACCACAAGGGTTGCGTCCTGCGGGAGCCGGGAGATCAGCGTGGAGAAGTTGATCGTTCCGCTGCCGCATGCGTTATGATCGTCGCTTGTCCCGCCATTGTCGTGGAGATGGACGTGACAGAACCCGCCGGCAGCAAGGAACGTATCGAGGTTCCCGTTGAGCCGGGCATGGCCGCAGTCAAGGGTCATCCCCAGCCCCCGTCCGGACAACTCGGGGATGAACGCCGGGGTCCGGAAATGGCAGCACTCCCACGCGCCCATGTTCTCCACGCAGACCCTGACCCCGTACTCCTCTTGCAGCCTTGCAAGCTCATCAAGCGAACGGAGCAGGGAGGCAACCGACCGTTCCTTCACCTGTTCGTACGCTGAGTATCCCGGGTGGACGACAAGGTGGACTGCGCCGATATGGTTGCAGGAGGCGAGCACGTCGCCAAGCAGCGACAGTGCGGCGCTCCGCATCCGTTCATTCACCGAAGCGATATTGATCTCGCTTGACGGGGCGTGGACTGAATACGTGAGGGGATACTCGCTGCAGGGTGAAGGATCTGAAAGGAGATCGTGCGGGCCATCGGCGAGGATCTCCACGTGCGAAGTGCGGCTGGCAAGGATGGCCAGCGCCTCATCCAGCGGATGGTCGATACAGCAGAAGGTCGAGATAAACAGGGGTCGGGTTGTCATGGGTTACGTCTCATGGTCGGGGAATTCTCAAAGCACCTGCACTCAGGAACGCAACAATCCTCTCATAACTGGTGGCAGTATGAGCGCCTGCGCTCTGCAGGTTCTGGTAGGCTTTGGCAGCCGCACCCCGGGCAAAATCATAGGATACAAACCCCCTGCCTGCTGGCATGTGGAGGATGATCCGGGCCGGGTCCACCTCCCGGAGCGCCAGCAGTACCGGAAGGTTTCCGGTCCCGACCGGGTGAACGGAGAGGACGATTTTGTCAGCCTTTGCCAGCATCGTTCTCAGCTTCTCCAGCGCATGGGCCGGGATCTGCGAGAACGGCAGTACCGGGACACAGGGGATCTCCAGCGCCATTGCTGTCAGATAATCGGAATCCGTGGTGGCAAGGATGCCGGCCGAAATGGATATTCCTTTTCCTGCAAGGAAATGCATGAGGTCAGCCCCGCTCCCGCCCCCGGAGATTAGCAGTACGTTCAGGGGATTGAGCAGTGATCCGTTTCCGTTTTGCGTTTTCACGGGCATCAGGAAGGTCCGGCCAGTGGCCGGGTGGCATGACGTGACCACTTCGGCACCATAGACATTACGAATCTTTTCCGGTGTCAGCACCTGTGCGGGAGTACCATCGGCAACCATCTGCCCGTTCTGGATCATGATGAGCCGGTCGCAGTAGAGCGCCGCGAGGTTTAGATCGTGGAAGACACCGATAATGGTGGCGCCTGATTCCGCGAGATCGCGCATCAG